>JAYEOF010000191.1:0-6648 GCA_034722695.1 Campylobacterota bacterium | reverse complement strand
GGCAGTGGATCTTCGATAGGATATGTCAACCTTACAAGCCAACAAAGTTTGCTTTTCCCACTTGGTGGGCGAAAAATTCAATCGATTGATTGGTAATAAACTCTTTTTATAAAAGGAATTAGATGATGATAAAAAAAATAATAACTACCACTGCATTTTCAGTACTTCTATTGACAGGATGTAGTCAAACAGCACCAGATCTTACAGGAAAGAACAATATTTCAGATGCGACACAAATAGCAGGTGATACAGTCACGATAGATGAAAACAAGTATGGTAACGAAAATGGTGGTGCCGGAGGGCAATATAACAGCAGTAGCGATGGTTTCCAGAGTATCTATTTTGACTTTGGGGATTATGGTGTCTCTTCAGGAATGGAAAACAGTATCGCTTCCAATGCAAATGTAGCCCATAAGGCAAGTGCTTCCAAGATAAAGATAGAAGGTAACTGTGATGAGTTTGGTACAGATGAGTACAACTATGCGTTAGGACTTAAAAGAGCAAAAGCTGTTAAGGATGGCATTGCAGCACAAGGGGTGGATACCGGCAAGATGGTGATAGTAAGTTTTGGTGAGAGTAATCCGGTGTGTAGTAACCCTACAGATGGATGTTATTCACAAAACAGAAGAGTGGATCTTCGTTTAGTCAAGTAGTAGAGTAATGAATCAAAAGTATCTACGTAATCTGTTTTTATTGTTAGTGCTAAGTAGTACTGCACTTTTGGCAGAGCCTTCTGTGTATGGATTTAGTAATTCCGATAATGGAACAACATCTTCTCAAAATATGGTAGTTCAAAATAAAAGGACTATTGCTTCACTCAAGCGACAGATCGCAGAGCAAAATGAGAGGATAGATGGTTTGACTTCTCTTATAGAGGGATTGAATGCTACGATGGGAGAATTACAAGAAAGAGGTAGTGGTACTTCTTCTATAGGAAGCGGAAGTGACAATACGGCGCTACTTAAAGAACTTGGTGCGATGATAGATAATATCAATGATAACTATGTGAGTAAAGAAGAGCTTAAAAAAGTCCTGAAGTCAAAAGGTAAATATGTGCCATCTTCAAAAGATGAAAAGCCGCAGAAACGAGGACAAAAAATAATATCTGATGAGTCACTGGAAGATAAACCCACTTCAAAACTTTATAGCGAAGGGGTAAGACTTTTTATAAAGAAGCGTTACAGTGAAGCAAAAAAACGATTTACGATCACTGATATAAAAGGGTATAAGCCTGCTGCTTCAAATTATTATCTGGGTGAAATAGCATACTATACAAAGAAGTATGAAGATGCTATATTTTACTTTAAGAAGAGTGCCGGACTTTATGACCAGGCAAGTTACATCGATGTTTTACTGCTTCATACAGCGATCTCTTTAGAGAAGAGTGGAGACAAGGCACAAGCAAGAGCTTTCTATGAAAATATCGTAGAGAATTATCAAGGCAAAAAAAGTGCCAGGATAGCAAAAGAGAAGTTAAAGAAGTTATAGATGTATAGTGTAAAGATTTTTTTTGTAGCGTTATTTTGTTTTACTAGTGTAGCATGGGCAGAGTTGACATGGGATGAAGAGTGGGCAAAGGAGAATGAAGAACCATCGGTTAAAGTTTTGACACATGAACTTATCCCTGTGTCTAAAACAATTTTTAAAGTAGTCAATATAGATACAGGCAAAGAAAGAACTGTAGACCTTACGGGAAAAAACTTTATTATCGTCTCGGTAAGAGAACCGGGTAGTGACGGACGCTTTTATGCTGTAGACCGTGATGGTACAGTTTGGTGGAGTGGTCCGGTTACTTCCGGGGCAGATGAGTTCAGAAGCCCTTCGGGTGTTTTTCCTATTATTCAAAAGAAACGTTATCATATGTCAACCCTTTATCCTGAGGAATCGGGTGTCAATAATATGAATTATATGATGAAATTTACAAATGGAGGGCATGCTCTACATGAGGGAAGTGTTGATTGGATGTCTCACGGATGTATCCATATAGATCCTAAAGATGTTCCTGTGATCTATAAATGGTCAACATTTAAAACAAAAGTGGTTATCACGAGACAGAGCTATATGCCTTTTGCGCAAGAGGATCTGCGAAAGATCTATGTAAAAAAATAAAAGAGATCTACAACTCTTTTGCTCTTTTATACGCTTGTTCTACAGCATCCATACAGGCAGCTCTTACATTACCGTCTTCCAGTGCAGCATAACCTGCTGCTGTGGTTCCTCCCGGACTCATCACTGCATCTTTGAGCAGGGCAGGATGTACCTCTTGGATAAGTGCTCCAAATCCGGCAAATAGACCTTTCATCGTAGCCATAGCATCTTCTCTTTTAAGACCTTGCTTGACGGCACCATCAGCCAATGCTTCTGCAATAAGTGCCAAATAGGCAGGACCGGAACCTGCAAGAGCAGTGGCGATGTCTATCTCTTTTTCACTCTCTAACCATAAGGTATCGCCTACTGCACCTAAAAGAGCTTCAGCTTCTTTTCTAAATCTATGATCACCGGTCAGTGTGGTCATGGAAGCTCCTACACTTGCTGCAAGGTTTGGCATAGCTCTTACTACAGCCTTACTCTTGAGATGCTTTTTGAGTCTGTCAAGTGGGGTTCCTGCCAAGACAGAAAAGAGAACTCTGGCTTTTCCTTTTAACTTTTTACCTACCTCTTCAACATTGGCAGGCTTGACACAAAAAAGTACTGTTTTGTCTGTCATGTCAAAATTATCTATGAGATATTTATCTACTTTTGTACCAAGATGATCTTCAAAGGCATCGAGTTTATCCATGTCTCTTCCAACAACTTCGATGTTGTATTTGCCTTTGAGACCTTTAGCGATGCTAAGCCCCATGTTCCCGTTACCTATAAATGTGATAGTTTGCATAATATTGACCCACTTAGATTAAATTGGATAGATTATATCATTATTAGCATTTATTTGTTAAAATGACAGCAATTTATAGATAATCAGGAATAAAATCATGGAAGCATTTCTAGCAAAAGCAAAAGAATCAAGCAGAGTACTCTCTACACTTAGCGGGGCAGAGAAAAATAGAATACTAAAAGAGATGGCGGAGGCACTTAGAGCCAATACCCCAACATTACTTAAATCAAATGCACTGGATATGGCAGATGCAGAGGTAAATGATCTTGCACCTTCATTGAAAGACAGACTCCTTTTAGATGAAGGACGTATTGATGGTATGGCAGTGGCCATAGAAGAGATATCTGCACTGAAAGAGCCGGTAGGACGTGTACTTGACGGTTGGGTAACGGAAGATGGACTCAAGATAGAGAAAGTTTCTGTGCCTATAGGTGTCATAGGTATCATCTATGAGTCTCGTCCAAATGTAACTTCAGATACAGCAGCACTCTCTTTTAAATCTGCCAATGTTTGTGTACTCAAAGGCGGGAAAGAGGCACAACACTCCAATGAAGCCATTGCTAAAGTACTGCAAAAGGTACTGAAAAAGAATGACCTCCCTGAGGCACTTATCTCTCTCATCCCTGATGCCTCACGTGAGGGTGTGGCAAAGCTTATTAAAATGGATAAGTATGTTGATCTTATCGTACCACGTGGTGGAGAGGGGCTTATCCGTTATGTAAGTGAAAATGCCTCTGTACCAGTGGTCAAACATGACAAAGGCCAGTGTCATACGTATATCGATGAGGATGCCAATGTTGAAAATGCTATTGCTATAGCAATCAACGCTAAAGTGCAAAGGCCGGGAGTGTGTAACTCTATGGAGACCTTGCTTGTTGATGCAGCGGTTTCGGAGGAAGTGCTTCCACAACTCAAAGCAGCTTTTGATGAAGCACATACAGAGCTTAAAGGATGTGAGCTTACACAAAAAAGCATAGAAGTAGCACCTGCGACAGAAAAAGATTATGATACAGAGTATTTGGCAAACATTTTAAATATTAGAGTAGTTGATGGTGTAGAAGATGCCATAGAACACATTGTACGATATGGTTCAGGTCATTCAGAAGCGATCATCACAGAGAACATCACCACAGCAGAAGCTTTTTTAAATGCTATAGATGCCGCTGCAGTGTATGTGAATGCTTCTACCCGTTTTACGGATGGAGGTGCTTTTGGTTTTGGTGCAGAAGTAGGGATAAGTACAAACAAACTGCATGCACGTGGTCCTATGGGAATAGAAGGATTGACTACGTATAAATTCAAAATTTATGGTTCCGGACAAATAAGATAAAATTTATCTCTTACTATAAGCATCACTAAAGTTTGCTTAGCTAAAATAGCACAAATCTAAATATATAGGAATTATAATGACAATTACAAATGAAAATTGCGTAGTAGCAATCGAATACGAAGTAAAAGAAGCAGGTACAACAGAAGTTGTAGATACAAACAAAGGTGCAGAGCCACTAGAGTTCATCACAGGAAAAGGTCACATCATTCCAGGTCTTGAAAATGCACTTGCCGGTATGGCTGAAGGTGAAAGCGGAGACATTATGGTATCTGCTGCAGATGCATATGGTGAATCAAACCCAGAGGCAAAACAAGTACTTCCTCTAGACCAATTCGAAGGTGTTGATCTTAAAGAAGGTATGACACTTTACGGACAAGGTGAAAATGGAGAGACTGTACAAGTAACTGTAACATCTTTTGACGATAAAGAAGTAAACGTAGATTTTAATCACCCATTAGCCGGTAAAGATCTCATGTTCTCAGTAATAGTTCTTGGTGCAAGAGAAGCAACAGCTGATGAAGCTGCTTCTGGTCAGGTTGGCGGAGCACAAGGTGAGAGTTGTGGTTCTCATGGTGAAGGTGGAGGATGTGGCTGTTCACATTAATTAGGATGTTCAAAGGGCAAAGCCCTTTGAACTACGTTTCAATGCTAAGGCATGACGTAGAAAAAAATTAAACTTTTTCTACGTCTTATTCATTCTTCCAAGCTTTATATCTAATCTCTTTTTCACTTCAAAAATAAAAATTCTAAAATATTTTCTATTTAATATTATCTTTTTCTTTGTATTTTTGCTATTATAAGTTTAAATAGTAGATTGAGGGGGAATTATGAAGGGAATAGATGAATTTTTTGATATAAATATGGTATTGATGACTGTATTTTCATCATTAGAGACAATAAAAGATGAAAAGAAGCTTGAACTTATTTATGATATAGACGCAACCGTACCAAAAGAACTAAAGGGTGATGCTGAGGCATTATCTCAGCTTCTTACAGAAACACTCACATTTATTTTTCAAAATAGTGACAAAAAAGAGATCGTATTGTCCCTTTCAGCCCCTAAAGATTTTTTATATGAAGAATCTATATCTTTTGAGATCAGAGAAACTGATCTTAGTAAAGAAATGGTAGTAAGTTTTCTGGAAATACGATTAAGCAAAGATCTTGAACTGCTTGATGGAGAGGTCATATATAATGATGAAAATCCTTCAGATATACACATAAAGATACCATTTAAATTAAATGAGTTGGGAAAGAGACGTTATTATAGATTGCCGGATATGAAGATGTTGGGTAAAAAAGTTTTATTGATCTGTGGGAGTCCAAAGGTAGCACAAAGTATCGAAAAAAAGTTTAAATATTTTCTTTATGATGTTGATACAGGCGTTGATGAATATAAGAGACGAGGAAGTGATCTGACTCAGTATGATATCTTGGTCATAGAGGATAATCTTATGACAGAAGGGCTTGAAAATTTGATCGATAAAGTACAAAAAGAGACCCCCCTTAAATATGTGCTACTTCATGATTCAAACTATGTAGATGTTAAAAATGCACATATGAAATCTGCCCATTTAATAAAACCTGTTCTGCAAGAGAGTATATTTAAGTTGATCGTATCACTTTTTGAGGATGGAGTTCAAGATAGAAGTATAAAATCAAGGGGAGAAAAGGGTATTGTTAATATGGTGAAATATATTGACGAGGCTTTTAAAAAAGGAGAGATAAATTTTAGAGAAAAGAATAAAGAAAATAAAATAAATCAAGATAGTTTGGAAGAAAATAATCTTAATAGTATAAGAGAAGAAGAAAAAGAGATTGAAACACTTGTTCTGGATACAGAAGTGGGGGAGGAAAATGCAAAAAGAGTTGGATTAACATATTCTAGGGAATTAGAAAAATTTTTAGACAGATTTGATCGTTCAGATGTATATTTTAGACGGGTCGTGAACGAAAAACTGACATGGGAAATCAAAGAATTTTGTATAGATCTGGAAAA
Organism: Campylobacterota bacterium; assembly: GCA_034722695.1. GTDB lineage: Bacteria > Campylobacterota > Campylobacteria > Campylobacterales > Sulfurovaceae > Sulfurovum. Next base: position 444 of record JAYEOF010000191.1, on the reverse strand, counting down.
ACAGGCAAGGATCATAGGAGCTCAAAGTGTGTTGAAGTTTGCTGATCATATCAGCCTTATTTTTGTATATGATAAACTTGATACATTACCCATCTATACTACCAAGTACCATGTAGAGCTAAAAAAACTTATTACAGCCATAGAGATTTATCTGAGTTCTTTAAAAAGATAGTCTGTTTACATGCTAGAGTGATAATGGATCATATCTCTTCATACACTTCAAAACTCTCCTTACTCACACCGCAGTCAGGACATTCCCAATCCTCAGGGATCTCTTCAAATGGAGTACCTGGTAGTATACCGGAATCCGGGTCACCTATTGCAGGATCGTAAATATAATCACATACGGTACAAATATATTTTTGGCTCATACTCTATCCTTTTTTTTACACTGAAATATACTTATCTATTGTGTACTCTGTGTTTAGTTGAATAGTGTAATCT
>JAYEOF010000190.1:20162-21935 GCA_034722695.1 Campylobacterota bacterium | reverse complement strand
CCTGGTAAAGTAAATGAGTTGTTGAAAGAACGTTTGGGCTAATGTAGCGTGGGCATTCCTGCCCACGACAATTATAATCCGTGGGCAGTGCCAAAGGCATACATTTCAATAAATGCCCACACTACAGCGGAGGGGGAAATGCATGCATAACTTTATATTTAAACTCTCTGAAAAAATAGACAACTCCATAAAATACCAAAAAACAAAATCTTTCTTCAGATCACTCCTCGAAGATGTCAACTACCCCTATAAAAAATATTTTGATTATTTTATGATCTTTTTGATCATAGGTTCTATTACTATATTGATAGCAAGTAAGACGGCAAAGATACCCGAATGGCTTGTTGATCTTGATCTTTATTTTGTAACAACTATTTTTGCTCTGGAGTATCTTCTGAGGCTTTGGGTAAGTCATGATATACATAAACATATTCTTGCTACTTCTCAAGATGAAAACAGATCTATTCGTTATATGGCACTTATTAAATCTAAACTACGCTATATGCTTTCTCTACCGGCACTCATCGATCTTATTGCTATTTTTCCTCAGTTTAGGATCGTACGTCTCTTTAAACTCTATCACTATATGCATGGTACATCAAGCCTCTTTCAAGCACTGATAAAAAAACGATTTGAATTTATCTTTCTGGGTTATTTGCTCTTTGGGATCGTTTTCTCATTTGGGACACTCTTTTATGCTTTGGAATTTGGCGTCAATAAAGAACTGCACTCTTATCTGGATGCAATATACTGGGCATTGGTTACGGTATCAACAGTTGGGTATGGTGATATATCTCCCGTAACAGACCTGGGTAAGATCATCTCAATGTTTGGTATAGTTTTTGGTATCGCGATGATCTCATTTGTGACCTCTGTTATGGTTTCAGCATTTTCTGAAAGATTTGACGAACTGCGTAACTCAGACAGTATGAATCATGTACATAAGATGAGAAACGTGGTCATTATCAACGGGTATGGCCACTTGGGTATGACTATAGCAAAAAAGCTTAGAATAGATAAAAAATATGAACCGGTGATCATAGAAAATGATGAGACAAAGGCAAACTTGGCAATGAGTAATGGTTATAATGTGATCAAAGCAGACGGTTCATCTGCAAAGCTCATTAAAGATTTGTATAAAAAAGACAATATTTTAGCAATGCTCACACTCACAAGTAGTGATATAGACAATATCTACTTCATTTTAAATGCAAAAAGTATCTATAGGGATTGTGTGATCTTTGCCAGAATGAATCACTCTTATCTTCTCCCTCAATATATCTCCAGTGGTGTAAATGAAGTGATCGAACCCTACTCAGTAGTGGACAGTAAAGCTCTGTACTATGTAAAGAATCATAGTGTGAAAAAAGGCAAGGTTATTGTTTTTGGCTATACGCATAAAAGTAAACAACTGTGTAAAATACTTAAAAATGAAGGTGAAATAGTTACGATCTATGAAAACAGTGAAGAGAATCATCAAAAGGCAATAGATGATGGATTTAATGAAGTCTTTTTTGTAGATTTTGAACAGAGTAAGTATCTAGATGAAATCCCGCTTCATAAAGAAGATATGGTAGTATGTGCTATGTATAATGAAGCATTGAATGTATATCACAGTATTTCACTTAAATCCCATGGATTTGAGGGAGAGATCGTTGCACTGTCAGACAGTAAAGAGGATAACAGAAAGTTTATATTGGCTGGTGTACATAAGATATTTGATATGTATGAAGAGAGTGCAAACCTCTTTGTTGAGATGATCGAAAACAGTAC
>JAYEOF010000190.1:0-20062 GCA_034722695.1 Campylobacterota bacterium | reverse complement strand
GCAGGTGGTGTCTGTGACGGTCTTGGACTGGGTAATAATGCCAGAGCGGCACTTATCTCAAGAGGATTGGTAGAGATGACACGTTTTGGAGAAGCATTTGGTGCAAGAACAGAAACCTTTCTCTCTTTAGGTGGATCAGGTGACCTTTTTCTTACTGCGAGCTCTACACTTTCACGAAATTATCGAGTAGGTCTAGGTTTAGCAAAAGGAAAAAATATGGATGAAATACTTCAAGAGTTAGGTGAAGTAGCTGAGGGAGTTCCTACTGCTAAAGCGTTATATAAGATAGCCAAAGAGAAAGAGATCTATCTACCCATTGCACAAGAAGTCTATGCGATGATAGAAGAGGGAAAAGATCCGCTTCAGAGTGTAGAAGATCTGTTATTGCATTAATATTACAAGAATGATTTAGTCTTATTTAGATAAAATAGCATTTTTCGGGGGAAATTTAAATAATGTATAAAAAAATACTATTTGTTTTATTGTTGCTATGCTCTACATCTCTTTGGGCATCACTCTTTGGAGATGATGAAAAAAAAGAGATAGTCCTACCTACGCATATCATTCACATTCATGGTGAAGAGTACTTTGATGAGTCTGAAATGTATGATGCATTGGGTGTTGACCATAAGAGTATGTTTCAATTCTGGAAAGACGATGTTTCCCGTATCAAAGATAAGTTATTACCTACTTTACATGCTTCATTAAGAGCTTTTTATGATTCTGAAGGTTTTTATGATGCTGAATTTACCATAAAAGAGACAAACACAACAGTCACAGTGAATATTACAGAAAATGAACCTGTAAGGATCAGGGATATCAATGTCTCCAGTGATTATAATATCTCTTCACTGCTCTTATGTGAAAAAAATGAAATCTTTCAAGCTAAGAAATTTATATCTGTAAAAAGCAAAATTGCTGCTCAGTTACTTAAGGACGGTTACTGCTCTTATGAACTTGACTCTAAAGCCTATGTTGATCTGGATAAACATACGGTTGATCTTCGCTATATTGTAAAAAAAGGTGGTGTGTGTACCTTTGGAAAAGTGACAGTTACCGGAACAAAAACCATTGATGATGATGTGATAAAATCACGAATAAGAGCAGAAGAGGGTGAAAGATTTTCTACAGAATTGGTAAAAGACACATCAGATGCACTGTATGGACTTCAAGCTTTTGATTCAGTTCTTGTTGGAGTAGATAGAAAATTTTATAATGTCGTACCTGTAGATGTGACTGTAGCAGAGATGTCAAAACCATATCATTTTGAGGCAGGTGCCGGTTTTGATACGTATGTCGGTGCACGTGTACACTCTTCGATCACCAAGCATAATTTTATGGGTGATGCACAGCGCTTAAAGCTTCAATTGGCCTGGTCAAAGTTAGAGCAGTTAGCCATTTTAAGTTTTTACAGACCGGTTCTTTTTGATATTTCTGATTTTTATGTAGGGTTAGGAGCAAAACTTGGGTATTCAAATTTGGAATATGATGGATTTCAGGAAGAGAAAGGATTTGTAAGAGCTTACCTTGATCATCAAGGTGAAAGAATCACTTTAAAGGTGGGAATCGCCTCTGAAATTATTGGTATTACAGCATTAGATAATTTAAGAGAGGGTGAAGAGCTGCAGTTCGCTGTGAATGAGGGGGAGTTTTTCCTTACCTATCCCTATATAGATTTTATTTATGATGCCAGAGATTCCAAGTTAAATCCTAAGTATGGTTATTATTTCCGTCTATACTCTGAAGTGGGTCTCTCTAATGATGAAGAGTCAAGTCTGTACAACAAAACATTGCTTGAAGGCAGGTTGATATATACATTTGGAGATCTTACACTGGCTACGGTTGGAATTTTAGGTGCTATAAAAGAAGACTCAAAAAACACTCTTCCCGAATCAAAATATTTCTTTGCCGGTGGAGCATTCTCTAACCGTGCATACGGATTTAGGGAGTTAGGGGTGATCCTCTCTCCTACGGTAGATACCATATATGGAGCAGATACCTGGGCCAACCTCTCTTTGGAAGCTGATTATCCTATATGGGGTGACCTCTATGGTGCAGTGTTTACCGACAATACTATGCTGGGAGCAGATGCTTATGATTTTACAGGTGATATCATTACTTCAGCAGGTGTCGGCGTACGATACATGACACCTATAGGACCATTTAAACTGGATGTTGGTATGAATGTACATGACCCTTCCCAGTATGGAATATCATTCCAGATAGGACAATCGTTTTGAAAAAAGTATTATATAGTTTTCTGATTTTTTTTGTTGTTCTGATCGTGGCAATTGTTTTTGCTGCCAACTCTTCCTGGGTCATCAAAAAAGCAGCTGATAAATTTGCACCTGATTACAAGATATCTTATGATGACATCACTGGTAATGTTTTTACAGGTGTGAATATATCCGGGCTTAAGTTTGACAATAAAACGCTTACGAAAAATATAAAATTTTCCTGGAACCCTTCCAAGATCTTATATAAACGTGTAGCGATCAATGAGATAAGTGTAGAAGCTTTGGATGTTGATGTTGTTAAAGCATTGATCGATTCTTTCCCGACAAGTGATGACAACAGTACTTCTGAGCCTCTCCCTGTTGTAATACTTGTCGATAAAGTTCATCTTGATGTTAATCCTTTTGAGGAGCAGGGGATCCTCATTTCTAAAACACTTTTAGACGTAGAAGATGTCATGTATGCAAGTGATGAGATAGGCATTGACCATCTTATGCTAAAAGCAGATACAAATGTAACTAATGTTTTACTTGAAGCATCTCTTGATGATGGGAAGTTAGAGATAAATAAGCTTCTTGTGGAAGATGTAGATACTGTTTCCTTGGAAGCAATGTTTTTGACAAAAGAGGCAAACAGCACAAAAGATGAGAGCAGTAAAACTGTGCAAAATGATAAAAAAGAACCTCTTAACCCTTTTATCCCTACAGAAGTGAACTTAGAACAACTTGTTGTTTCTGTAAAGCCAAGACTCTATAAGTCTGCAAATATAGAAAAAGTCAAAGTTGAAGTAAATGATCTTCAGGCAAATATTGAAAAGATCATCTCAAATGGTGTAAATAGTATTGCTGTTGATGATTTTTCTCTTTTGTTTGACTCTAATGTCACGCATTTGGATCTTTCAGGAAATCTTAAAGCAGATACCTTGACGTTTGAAAATATTAATATCAAAGATATCAATACACTTGCCCTGCAATCTCTTTTTATGCCGGAGACAAATGCTACTGCTGTTGAAAATATAGATGAGAACCGTTCTGTGATCGCTGACGACAAAGAAGCTGAAAAGAATCAGGAAGTGAATCATTTAATTCCCAAGTATGTAGTGATTAAATCATTGACAACACAGATCATACCTGCATCATACGATCCTGTAAATATAATGGATCTTCTATTGCGTATAAAAGATGTTACATTAAATACACAAAAACTCATGGTAGAAAATGGCTATGTGGACCTGAATGGAACAACAAACCTTTCCAATATCACTTATTCCGGAAAAATTAAAGATAATCAAATTTTAGGTCCTGTCGTGATCAGTCCAAATGAAGAACTGTTCACACTCTATGAACTGCCTGTGCGAAGAGAAGCAATAGGTGATATTACCATTGATATTAATGCCAGTCAAGAGCATGTAGTTGCTGATATTAAAGCAAAGGCGAAACAACTGTTAATAGTAGAAAAATCAGATAATAATAACAGTGATGCAAACGCGACAGAACCATTCAATGTAGATATTGATAGTCTGCTTACTCATGTAGTCTATACCATATCAGATAACACAATGGTAGCCGATACAAAGATCATGGTAACAACACCCTATGCTAAAGATATCTCTGTCACGAATAAATTTCTGATGGATAAGAATATGAGTTACTCTGGAGAGATTAAAGCAGCGCAATTGATCGGGATCGATGCAAAATTAGTAAAACCTTTAAATAATTTCAATGTGAAATACTCTGGTGATCTTACATCTGTGAAAACAGATATCTCTTCAGATGGGTTGAAAGGTAGTTTCATCTCCACTGATTTTAAAAAAGGTGACTTTCATCTAGAAACTACTCAAGCTGTAGAAGTAGACAAAATGGTTGCTTTGCCTGGTGAATTAAATGGCACAAAAGTCAATGTAGTGATTGATGTACCTTTGGACTTTGCAAAGATCACCCCTGTTACAGCAAAAGCAAAGATCACTTCAAACATTTCGAATATTGATGCAGATATTACTTATGGTGAAACATTAGAGGCTAAGATCACATCTAATATACCTCAAAATTCCCTTTTAAAAAACTTTGATAAAAATGTTAAATGGAATGCAATAAGTCCACTGGTTATTAATGCAGATCTAGGTAAAAAAGATGCAACATTGAAGTTAAAATCAAAAGAACTCTCTTCTGATATTAACTATGTGTTAGACAGTGGACAAGTAGATGGTACGATCAAACTTGCAGGTTTAGTTACTGATATAAAAGGAGTTGCAGAAGATAAGATTACTATAAACTCTAATGTTAATTCCATCAAATCTCTTATGTCATCAGTACAGTCTTTTTATACTTTAGAGGGATTACCACCAGTTGAAGGTGCACTGAACTTATCTGTTGATATTATGAACTTGAAACAGGTAGATCTTTCTCTCTCCTCGCCAAAGATTATTTATCATGCTGACCGGGAAACAGAACATATCATTAATGATGTAAAAATAGTTGTTAGTGCCGACAAGTCAAAAGTGCAACTTAAATCATATAACGTTACGTATGATGAGATGCAAATTTTCTCTACAAAACCTTCCATTGTTAATATAAAAGAAGAAAATATTGAAATTTCAGAACTTTGGCTCAATGATCAACTTAAAGTAGTTGGTACCTATAACCTAAAAACTGCAAAAGGAGATATCTCTGCTGACGCAACAACTTTGCACATTGCTCATAAGATGATAGACCTTGATTCTGCTATTAATATTAAAACACTCCTAAATGGAGGAAAAACATCTGTAAAAGGTAAGGTCGTGCTGCTCGGAGGACAGATCCATTATGATCTGGGTACAAAAACATATCCTTCAGACAGTGATATTATTATTGTTCAAGATATGAAAAAAGAGGAAGCAAGTCCGTTTATGGATAACCTCAGTATGCTTATAGATGTTACAACAAAAAAGCCGCTTATCTACAAACAAGGTCCAATAGATATCCAGGCAACAGTTGATTTAGATGTGCATAAAGGTGAACAAGGTGACCTCATGATTTTAGGTGAAGCAAATGTACTTAAAGGCGGAAGTTATACTTTTGAAGGTAAAAAGTTTGTTCTGGAAAAAAGTAATATCTATTTTACAGGTAACCTAGAGAAACCTCTTCTTGATATAAGTGTTCAGTACAAGTCTTTGAATCATCTTATCACTATTGATGTTTCAGGTACACCTTCTACGCCGAATATTACCTTTTCTTCTGTACCTAGTCTGAGTAGAGAAGAGATACTGTCGGTTATTTTGTTTGACTCAGAAGGGGGAGCAGGAACCAATAGCGGTGATGATATGATGAAGATGATGGGAGGTGCCATGGCTAAATCAGCACTGTCAGATATGGGTATAAAACTTGACCATCTTGCAATTGGTTCTGACGGCAGTATGGAAGTAGGTAAAAAACTTACAGATAAAATTACGTTTATTTATATAAACGATGAAATTCCACAGGTAAGAGTAAAATATCAACACACTCCTCGTTGGGAAAGTGTAATCTCTGCGGATGAAGAGTCAGAAGCTTATGATATTGTCTATAAGAGAGATTTCAGTGATGATGATATTATACTATTCGGAAAATAGATCTTAAAGGGATCCATAATTCTTTTTAAGTTTTATCTCAGTATAATGGCTATAAATAACAAATGTTAAAAAGCTAAACTTGTTGTGAAGCAAGGACAGAAAGTCATGGGTCTCTAATGATATCATTGCTATAGTGATAAAAGATCGCCAGACTGCACAATAGAGTATACCTCTTCTATTTATGTACAATTCTGCCTTTTTCATTTATTTGTATTATTTTACAGCAGTAAAACCTGATAAAAGGATTGATATGAAGGTATTGAAAAATAAAAATATACTTAGACTACTTATCATTACTCTTATGGTGCTATTAGGCATTGTATCATACTATACCTATCTCTCCTATCAGAAATATATTACTGTGCAAAACAATACAAAGCTTTCTTTCTTTTTAGAAGAAGTAGAGTCTGTACTGTATGAGATAGAATCTGAGAGAATCGACAGTGCTACGTATTTGGCAACACAAGAAAAAAGAAGCTTTAATAAATTAAAAAAGAGAAGAGTTGAGGTCGATCGTGCTTTGGCAGGATTAGATACTTTTGTAAAATATAACAGTAAATATACGATCTTTAACACACAGGTCAAAGTAATTACTAATGAACTCATGAATGTGAGAAAAGAGGTCGATAGTTTAAGTGAAGATCATAGAAATATTTTTTTTCATGCTTACCATAGTAAAGTTTTTGGGCCATTTTTAGAGATATTAAAAGATATTTCTACTGCACATAAATCAAAGGTAATAAAAAGTTATCTATCGATGTATGAGAAGTACACAGAGCTTAGAGAGAACAGTGTATTGGAGAATACAGGTATCTACTTTGTTTTGCTGGGATCAAGAAAAATGAGTGATACGGATATTGCACTTTGGAAGCCACTTATGGGTAAAGATATCTTACCTCGGTTTTATACATTGCCTGATAGTACAGTAGCTTCAACACTTGAAGAACTGCTTTCAGCAGAAGAATTTAATAGTATCATTTCAGAAGAACGTGATATGATCTTGTCTGAAGCAAGAGAAGGAGAGTACTCGGTTTCTGTTATTGGGTGGCAAAATAAGATAAACAAAAAGATGGACTACTTTACCCAAGTACAGTTACTGCTGCATACACAGATCAAAAAAGTAGAACAAGAGTATTTAGTAGCAAGTAGAATAGTCATGATAGGGTATATAGTAGGGGTATTGCTACTACTTCTTCTCCTGCTTAAACTTTTTGATATCTATTATAAGAAAGATAAAGATAAGCAGATCTCTAAAGAAACTTTAAAAGACATAGAGTTGGTTTTTAACAATGATCAACAAAAAGAGATCACAAGATTGATTGAAAATGGGAAAGTTGATTATATTTATAAGTTTCTGATCCAAGCCATTAAAGATGCCAATCAGACAAAAGACCTTTTTCTTGCAAGTATGTCACATGAAATACGTACCCCTCTTAATGGGATCGTTGGATTTACAAATTTACTGAAAGAGACTGATGATAAAGAGGAACAGGCGGAATTTATCTCCGTGATAGAAAAGAGTTCTGCAAATCTTTTGACTATTGTAAATGACATTCTTGATCTCTCTAAAATAAAAGCGCAGAAGATAGAACTGGAGAGTATAGAGTTTGATCCAGTAGATAGTTTTGAAGCTGCTGTAGAGTCATATGCTGCCAAAGCTGCAGAAGAGAATATCGACTTTAACATCTTTTTGGATCCTCAGCTACCGACATTACTTATAGGTGATCCTACAAAGATATCTCAAATCATCATAAACCTTGTGAGTAATGCGATTAAATTTACTTCCAAAAATGGCGAGGTGAATGTAAGTATTGAGAAGCTCTCTGAGAATGCTGAGGAAGTGGAGGTTAAGTTTGCAGTATCTGATACAGGTATCGGTATCACCAAGGAGCAAAAAAAGAATATATTTGAGGCTTTTGGTCAAGCAGATGTAAGTACCAGTAGAAAGTATGGCGGTACAGGTCTGGGGTTGTCTATTTCAGGTAAGTTTGTCGAGCATATGGGTGGAAAAATGAATATTTGGAGTGTAAAAGATGAAGGATCTTCTTTTTATTTTACGCTGACACTTCTAAAACCTGAAACAGCAAAAAGAAGAGAAGTGGCTGATATGAGTGCCTACACTGTGGGTATTCTCAACCCACATATAGATGAAGAGTATTATATCAATAAGAATCTTGAATCATATATCACTTATACCGGAGCAAAAATAAAGCATTATACGGATGAATCATTGTTGGCATTAAAAGGTGGTTCAAAACTTCCAGATATCCTTTTTATTGACCAAAAGTTTCGTTATAGAGGGGATGAAATAAAGCAGTTCTTAGATTTTGATACAAAAATAGTGCTGATGACAACAGGAGATCAGAAGAGAAGTCTAAAGCGATACAAATCGTATATAGACAAGATACTCTATAAGCCGATAAACTTTACAAAAACACTTAAAGGACTCAGTGATCAAGAGGATCTCTCAGAGTCTGAGAAAAAAATCACCTTTGAAAATGTACATGTATTGGTTGCAGAGGATAATATCATTAACCAAAAACTGATACTCAATGTACTGAATAGACTGGGTGTAGAGGTTAGTATGGCAAATAATGGTCAAGAGGCTCTTGAACAGCGCATGGAAAATGAGTATGATATGATATTTATGGATATTCAAATGCCTGTAATGGGTGGTATGGAAGCGACTGGAAATATCTTGAATTATGAGAGACAGAACAGTAAAACACATATACCTATTGTTGCTTTAACGGCAAATGCAGTAGCTGGTGATAGAGAGAAATATATAGGTGCAGGGATGGATGACTATCTCTCAAAACCTATAGAGTTAGAGAAATTAAATGCACTTCTGAAAGAGTATTTTGAAGATAGAATTGTTGAGGGTTAAAATCATCTAAGAGGTGTACTCTTAAGAGAGCCTGCCTTTAAAATCCTCATACCCAAACTCACGTACAACTTCCACGCTTCCATCTTCTTTTTCTATGACGATACTAGGAAGTTTTATGCCATTAAAAGTAGTGGCTTTGACCATGGTATAGTGCATTTGGTCTTCGAAGATTATTTTGTCTCCTATCTGCAATGGGGCATCAAAACTATAGTCACCCATGATGTCTCCGGCTAAACAGGTATTTCCTGCAAGACGATAGGTATAAGCTTTTTCTCCTGCTTTAGCTGCACCACGTACTTCTGCACGATAGGGCATGATGATAGTGTCAGGCATATGGGCTTCTGCTGAAGAGTCTAGAATGACAATATCCATGCCATTATGTACGATGTCAAGTACTGTGGTGATCAACGTACCTGTTTCCCAACCTATGGCTTCACCAGGTTCAAGATAGACTTCTACACTGTATTTTTCTTTGAAGTTATTAATAAGGCTAATGAGTTTCTCTATATCATACCCCTTTCGGGTAATATGGTGTCCTCCACCGAAGTTGATCCACTTCATTTGAGGAATATATTTTCCAAATTTCTCTTCAAAATTTTTAAGTACATTTTCAAGTGCATCACTGTCCTGTTCACACAGTGCATGAAAATGTAAGCCATCACATTGTTCTAAGATAGATTCATCAAAATTGGCTTGGATCGTACCTAGCCTGGAGTTGAGTCCACAAGGATTATATATCTCTTTAGGTGACTCTGAATACTCAGGGTTCAGGCGTAATCCAAGTGAGAGATTTGGATTGATATCTTTAGCCTGCGAAGCAAATCGTCTGAATTGTGCAGGAGAATTGAAAACCAAGTGATGGGATATCTGTGCTATCTCTTCAAGCTCTTCTTCTTTAAAAGCAGGGGAGTAGGTATGTATTTCTTTAGAAAAGGTTTCATGGGCCAGCTTTGCTTCATGTAGCCCGCTGGCACAACAGCCATTAAGATAAGGTTTGATAAGTGGAAAACTTTTCCATAAAGCATAGCCTTTGAGTGCCAGGAGGACTTTTGCACCTGTCCGCTTCTTTATCTTTTCTATCAGTTCAAGATTTTTTTTAAGTAAAGTTTCTTCAAGTAACCAACAAGGAGACGGTAATTTTTTTCTATTTATGTGATTCATAAGAAATTATAGCAATAGAAGCTAAAAAATTTTGATATAATTACCAATACTTTTTTGAACAGAGGAAACAAACTATGCAAACACGAGAAGATGAAACTCAAAGAGACCACATAAGGTTTAATGGAGATGAAATATCATTGGCAGCTAAAATGGTGGATAAACTTACAAGTACTATTGATATTATGTATTATCTTATGAGCCGTGGAGAGGAACAGGCTTTTGTTGTTATGCTCGTATCGGCTCAAAATATAGATCTAAAAACATTATTGACAAAAGAGAAACGTAATACAGATATACTGTTTGAGATTGATGAAGAAGACTCTTTATATGCGATTATTTGTCAAAACACTAAAATAGATGGTGGATATTATTTTGCAGAGAGAGTGCTTCGTAATATGATATTAGATAAAGGTGAAGATATCTATTGTACAGAACTGGAAGTAAGAACAACAGTGCATGATATAAAATATGTGATTTTAAAACTTATAGAAACATATATAGAATCAAAACAAGACAAGAAACAGGGTGAGATTGTTTTTAGATCGCTTAATTAGTATTGTTTAAGCCATTTTAAGGTAGAATCGCGTCCAAATAATGCCTTACACCAAGTATGTAGGTAAAACAGATTAAGGATCATCAAATATGAAAAGAACATTTCAACCCCACAACACACCAAGAAAAAGAACACACGGATTTAGAACAAGAATGAAAACTAAAAATGGTAGAAAAGTGATTTCTGCAAGAAGAGCTAAAGGTAGAAAAAGATTAGCAGTATAAGACCGATAGGGTAAACCCATCAGTTTTATAAAACATTTTACTAGGATAAAAACCAGTAAAGAGTTCAATGGAGTGTACCATCGCTCCTCTAAAACATGGCATACGCCCTGTTTTGTACTTTTCTATAAAAAGAGTTCAGAGTATAAAGTAGGTTTTGTAGCCAGTAAAAAAATAGGAAATGCAGTTCACCGAAATAGAGCAAAGCGTTTACTTAGAGCACATTTCATCGAAAATATTGACCTTTTATCAGAAGGGTCCTATGTATTGGTTGCAAAACCAGCTCTTCTAAGCGAAAGTTTTTTAGAGACTCGTAAATCATATCTTCATGCACTCAAAAAGTGCGCTGCATTAGCTATTACCCCACCAAGTAAATACCCAAACTTTTAAAAGAACGAGAAGAGGTAAGATGTGAGTAAAAAAGCTGTAGGACTAGCTGGCTAATTCAAAGATTTTTTTTGCTTACAGATTGCCTCTTCTCGTTCTTCCCGAAGGGTGAGGTGCTTTCGTCCATACTCTGCGTTAGATTTTTTTGAGTTAGCTATGGCTAGCCCTGCAAAAATCTGCCTTGATTATGAACGAAATCACCCCATTAAAAATTTGGGTATTTATTTGGTGGGGTAATGAAGACCTCTAAAAATTAGAGCTTTTCTTAGCACAATTTAACACATATAACACTATACTATCGACGATATATTATAAAGGTATAACTTTGGAACAACAAGATTTAAACAAACGACTCATTATCGCACTCGTGCTCTCTTTCTTTGTATTCGTAGGCTACGGTTACTTTTTCCCTCAACAACAGGCAGTACAGAATGTAGAACAAACAGCAAATACTAATGCCGGTACAACACATCAAACACCTAAAGTTACCACAGCAACACCAGGTAGCAGTGCAGCAGCACCAGCTACAGCGCAACAGACAACAAATGCACCTGTGGTCACAGCAAGCTCAACAGTGCTTGCTGTGGTGACATCCGATACATTCAAAATGAGTATCGATGAGCTTGGACGTGTTATGCAGTTTGAACTTTTAGAAGAGAAGTATAGAAATGATGAAGGGAAAAATCTTCAAATTCTGGGTGCAAATAAAGTTAAGCCTTTGGAAGTTAGATTTTCTGATGTGAAATTAAATGATGAAGCATTTAAAACACCTTATACAAACAGTGGAAGTGCAACAGTAGATGTAAGATCATCTGCTCAGACCATTACATTGACACAGCAGCTTTCTTCACTGACTGTGACTAAAAAGATCACAGTAGAGCCAAATGGTGCGTACAGTATGGATGTTTCTACATCAGTAGCAGCACCATACTTCATCACTCCAGGTCACAGACCGATGGCAGATGATTCTATGTATATGCTTGTAAGAGGTGCCTTGGTAAAAGGTGCTGATGATATTATTACCACTATCGAAGATGGGGATGCTGAAGGTCATGAGACAGTGAAAAATGCAAAGATCGCTTCAGCTTTTGACAGATATGTAGCTTCACTTTTCTATAGTTTTGATAAAGGGATGAATGTTTCTATTTTGAAAGAGGGAGAGGGTGATCCTCTTATCTTCGTAGAAGGAAGCCAAAATTTAAATCTTGGTGGATATATAGGACCAAAAGATCATGAAAGACTTAAGTCTATTAATCCTGAACTTACAGATGCTATAGAGTTTGGTTGGTTCACATTCCTTTCAACTCCTTTCTTTAAAGTACTTTTATGGATCCAAAATAGTGTAGGTAACTGGGGATGGACGATCATCCTCTTTACACTGCTTGTAAAACTTGTTCTTTTCCCTCTTTCATATAAAGGAATGATGTCTATGCAAAAGCTTAAAGATCTAGCACCTAAGATGAAAGATATCAAAGAGAAGTATAAGGGTGATCCTGCAAAAATGAATGCACAGATGATGGAAATGTATAAGAAAAACGGTGCAAACCCAATGGGTGGCTGTTTGCCTATGTTGCTTCAGATCCCGGTTTTCTTTGCACTTTACCGTGTACTTTTAAACGCAGATGAGCTTCAGGGTGCAGCATGGTTACCGATATGGATAGATAACCTTGCAGTAGCCGATCCATACTATATCTTACCGGTATTAATGGGTGCATCTATGTGGTTCCAACAAAAGATCACACCAAACAACTTTACTGATCCACTACAAGAAAAAATATTCCAGTGGTTCCCTGTGATCATGGCTCTGATGTTCATTATCATGCCTTTCCCTTCAGGTCTTGTACTTTACTGGGTGGTGAACAACATCTTTACGATCGGACAACAGTATGTGATCAATGGTGCATATGCGAAACATAAAGCAGCAGCTGTTGCAGCGCACAATAAAGAAAAGGAATAGGCATGAAAAAGGTTGAAGCCCCTACACTTGAAGAAGCGTATGAAAAAGCTGCAACACAATTGTCATGTTCTATTACTGATCTTGAGTATGAAGTAGTTCAGTATCCTTCAAAAGGTATTTTAGGTTTTTTAAAGAAAGAAGCCATTATTGTCGCGACATGTAAAAGCAGTGCTAAGGAAGAAGTTAAATCAGAAGCAGAAACAAAGACAAACCTTATAAAAGAAGAGATCACTCCTCTCCCCAGTGAAGAAGAGAGTGTTGCTTCTGAGATTCTGGCAACGGTCAAAGAAGAATCAGATACAGTAGACAGCATGGAAGAGCTAAAGAGTGAAAAGGATGCTGTCCTGGATAGTTTTTTTGAAACGCATAATGAAGAGAGCGAAGAAGAAGTTGTAGAAGAGAGTATCGTTTATGATGAGTTGGCGCTTATGATAGAAGATCAACTGAAAGAACTCCTTTCTCACTCATGTTTTGAGATAGATGTGGTTGAAGTAGATGTGAGAGACAATACAGCACTCATATTTATAGATGGTGATGATGCTGCACTTCTTATAGGGAAAGAGGGCTATCGTTATAATGCACTCTCATATATGTTATTTAACTGGTTACATGCAAAGTATGAACTCTTTATTAAACTTGAAATTGCAGAGTTCCTCACCTCTCAGCAGGAGATGATACGTAATTACATTAAGCCTGTCATAGAAAATGTAGAAAAACAGGGAAGAGGAAAAACACGTTCGCTCGATGGTATTTTGGTTCAAATTGCACTGGAACAACTTCGTGAAGCCTTTCCTGATAAATATGTAGCAGTTAAAACAGGCAGAGAGGGCAATAAATTTGTTGTCATCAATGAATTTAACAATAAGAGCAATGGATAATATTCAAAACTCTATAGCTGCTATCGCTACAGCACACGGTGTCTCTTCTATCTCTATTATCAGAGTCAGTGGAGCAGCCGCATTGAACATCGCTCAAAAAATCTCCCATTTAGAAAAGATCACTCCACGATATGCACATCTCACCTCTCTTTACACAGCAGATAATGTTCTTATAGATCAGGCTATTATGATCTATTTTGCTGCACCGAACAGCTTTACAGGAGAAGAGATAGTTGAATTTCAGTGTCACGGCGGGATGATAGTAGCCCAAGAGATACTTGATACCATTCTCTCTTATGGAGTAAGACTCGCAGAGCCTGGAGAGTTCTCAAAACGTGCATTTCTCAATGGAAAGATAGACCTCACCGAAGCAGAAGCCATCTCTAAACTTATAGAAGCAAAATCTGTAGATGCTGCCAAGATATTGGCAAAACAGATGAAAGGTGAGTTGAAAACCTTTGTTGATGAGAGCAGAGATGCCTTGCTGAGATCCTTAGCTTATTCTGAAGTGATGATAGACTATGCCGAAGAGGATATTCCTACTGATATTATGGAAAATATTGTACGTCAATTAGATGACCTTAGCGATCAAATAGAAAAAATAGTAGATGCAAGTCATCGTCGCAGAGGATTGATAGAGGGATTTAAAGTAGCCATTATCGGTAAACCGAATGTGGGAAAAAGTTCTCTGCTTAATGCCTTACTCTCTTATGAGAGAGCTATTGTAAGTGATATTGCAGGTACAACGAGAGATACGATCGAAGAGCAGGTACGTATCGGTTCCCATATTATCAGACTGGTCGATACTGCAGGTATACGTGAATCTGAAGATACTATAGAGAAGATAGGTATTGAACGAACATTAAGTTCAGTGGAGGATGCTGATGTGATCATTGCTTTGTTTGATGCTTCAAGAGTATTTGATGAGGAAGATGAAAAAATCCTTTCTATTATTGAACAGTTAGAAGATAAACATTGTATTGTTGCTGTCAATAAAACGGATCTGGATCATTGTTTTGATGATACAAAGATCTTAGCATATTCACCTCTACATGTAAGTGCTAAAAAAAGTTTTGTAAAACTTACACAGCGACTGGAAACACTTTTTGACAGCATAGGGGAAGGTGAAGAACTTATGCTTATCTCTGCTCGTCAGATAGAGGCTGTGAGTAAAGCAAAAACTGCCATTGGGGAAGCTAAAATGCCATTGCTCAATGGTGAGCTGGAATTCTTCTCTTATCATCTACAAGAAGCAGTCAAGTCTATCTCCTCCATTTCCAAACCTTACGACAGTGAAGAGATACTGGACAAAATGTTTGGTGAGTTCTGTTTAGGTAAATAGGAAGTAAAAATGGAAAATATGGAACTTTATATCATCGTAGGACTTTTCTTTTTTATCATTTGGTTTATTTTCAATACGATCAAATATTATCGTGGAGAAAAGAGAAAAGTAAAAAACCTGCATCGTTTTGCAAAAGCGGGTGAGATAGAGGCACAAGAGCATCTTGCCCGTCGTTACCAAAAAGGTGATATGGTTAAAAAAAATTGTGAAAAGGCTGCATTTTGGTATCAAAAATCTGCTTTTTCCGGGAATGAAGAATCAAAAGGCTATCTAAAAAAGTTTTTAAATAACAGCAAAAATAAAAAGAAAAAGAAGTGTTAATATAGTATAATTATCACTTATTAAATACAAGGAAAAATCTTTATGACTAAAAAACTATCATTACTTTTGACTTTATCTGTCATGCTGCTACTTTTGGCAGGATGTGTAGAGAGAGAACTTCCTATCTCCTCTCATGACTCAGGGAGATCAGGATTAAATAACTGGGGAGACGAAACAAATATTGATGATGTAGATATCTCTGATCTGGATGAAAACATGACTGAAAGTGAAACAATGATCACAGAAGATATGGGTACTCAGCAGATGGCACGTATTGCTTTCCCAACATCGGAGTATTATCGTTTGGCAAGAACGGGTAAGGGTACCGTTAAGGGTACTATCTATGTAGAAGATCTATATGGTAAAAAAATCATGGGTACAGGGACCAGACTCTATCTTAATCCGGCAACAAGTTATTCAGATCAATGGTACCGTGAAAGTTATATTGGTGGAAAGAAGATGGAAAAAGCAGATTCCAGACTCTTTAATTACTTAAGGTTTACTGCATCCAACAGTGATGGAAAATTTTCATTCTATGGTGTGCCGTCTGGAAGTTATTATCTTATAGGTACAGTAAAGTGTGGAACAGAATGCGGGTATGATACAGCTAAAAATATACGTATCGCTACTAAAGTAAGTGTATATGGTAATAAGATCGTAGAGAAAGATCTAACTGGAACAACAGATTAAGGTTCCCGTTTCAGCTTAGCCCTCTTTGGGGTAAGCTTCTTCTAGTGCTTTATAGAGCCCTTCCGGAGTTACATTTTTATCTGCTGCCAAAATACCTTGCATCGTAACATTATCTTCTTCGCCATTCCATATTTTAATGTATGAACCCTCTTTGTATCCATGGTCCTGTCTAAATTTGTTTAAAATATTTTTACCGACATAGAGTTTGTAAAGTGCATCAAGATTCAGTCCGGATTGTACGGCTACATCGATGAATGCTTCCATGAGTTTTTCGGTAGACTCTTCACAAAAGAGGGTTTTCATTAGTGACTCAACCACTTCTATCTGTTCATAGTAATTTTTTGTTGTAGGTGTAATATTTTCATGAAAAGTGTGAAAATTAGGAAGTTTGTTGATCTTTGCAGCCAATGTTTCAATATCACCAAGGTTCTGCATCTTATAATCTTCAAGTCCTTGAGACATAATGAAGTGCCAAATGTCCACAGCCTCTATCTTAATATTTGCATAGTCAGGTTGGGCATCTATGTTTTTCCAATGTTTCCAAGGGTAGGACTCTATAAGTTCAGCGCACTCAAGATAAGAGCTACGTTTCCAGTCGATCAGCTTTCCATTTTTAGTAACACCCTTTTCCCAACCTTCACCATTGGTTGCGTCATTGAGTTCTTGTTGCAGTTGCAGCATTTGTAATATTTTGTCCATTTTTTTACCTTTATATTGCTCCTCGTTCCCATGCTCTGCGTGGGAATGCATATACGGTGTTTTTACGTAGAGGAAATTTATTTTTTATTTAAATTAATGTATGCATTCCCATCGGGGACGATGGGAACAAGATACCGATGTGATATTCTACCTTCTCAACACTTATTTAGTACTTTTTGAGTAAAATAATATCCTTATATTAAGCCCTAAAAGGACGAAACCATGTCACACCCTGTTGAAGATCTAGATGAAGTTTTAAAGAACCATAAACTAAGTAAAGAAGAGTATGAAGATATTTTACGTATCTTAGAGGGGCGTCACCCGAATATCGTTGAGATAGGTATTTTTTCAGCTATGTGGTCAGAACACTGTTCTTACAAGTCAAGTACAAAATACTTAAGAGGTTTCCCTACAGAAGCACCATGGGTGATACA
Source organism: Campylobacterota bacterium (assembly GCA_034722695.1). Taxonomy (GTDB): domain Bacteria; phylum Campylobacterota; class Campylobacteria; order Campylobacterales; family Sulfurovaceae; genus Sulfurovum. The sequence continues at coordinate 2,711 of JAYEOF010000190.1, read as the reverse complement.
AGGACCGGGTGAAAACGCAGGTGTTATCGACATTGGTGACGGTATGGCAGCTGTCTTTAAAATGGAGAGTCATAACCACCCTTCATTCATCGAACCTTTTCAAGGTGCTGCAACGGGTGTAGGTGGTATCTTGCGTGATATCTTTACCATGGGTGCAAGACCGGTAGCAAACTTGAATGCTTTGCGTTTTGGTACAGTAAAAGGTGACAGTGATATCGCTAAGTACCAAAGACACCTCGTACGTGGTGTGGTTGATGGTATCGGCTCTTACGGTAATTGTATGGGTGTTCCTACTATTGGTGGTGAAGTGAGTTTTGATGAGAGTTACAATGGAAACATTCTTGTTAATGCATTTTCATTAGGACTTGTGAAATCAGATGAGATCTTTTTAGGTGTGGCATCAGGACTAGGTAACTCTGTAATGTATGTTGGTTCTAAAACAGGGCGTGACGGCCTTGGTGGTGCAGTGATGTCTTCGGACTCTTTTACGGAAGAATCAAAATCACTTCGCCCCACTGTACAGGTAGGGGATCCTTTTACGGAAAAACTCCTTCTTGAAGCGTGTTTGGAACTCTTTAAAACAGACCATATTGTAGGTATTCAGGATATGGGTGCAGCCGGGCTTACCTCTTCAGCATTTGAAATGGCAGGTAAAACAGGTGCAGGTCTCATCATGCATCTTGATCAAGTTCCTGCAAGAGAAGAGGGGATGACACCGTATGACTTTATGCTTTCTGAGTCTCAAGAGCGTATGCTTATTTGTGCTAAAAAAGGAAGAGAACAAGAGATCATAGATATCTTTGAAAAGTGGGAACTTGATGTAGCGGTTATCGGTGAAGTAACAGATACTGCGCGTATGGAATTGATGTGGCATGGTGAAAAGTGTGCCGATATGCCTATCGCTCCAGTAAGTGAAGAAGCTCCGGTACTTGACAGACCAGTTTCCCGGCCTAAATATTTGGATGAAGTGAATGCTAAAAATGTAGATAGTTACAAAGCTGTAGCGGATCAGGAAGCCTATGAAGCATTGCTTTCAAATATAGAGATCTCAGACAAGGCTTGGGTATACAACCAGTATGACTCTATGGTACAAACCAATACAACAAAAGCACCCGGCTCTTTGGATGCCTCATGTATCCGTATTAAAGAGAATGGTAAAGCATTGTCAATGAGTTCTGACTGTAACCCGCGTTACTGCTACATAGACCCTAGAAAAGGTGCAGCACTCGCAGTTGTTGAGTCAGGACGTAATGTTGCTATGTCGGGTGCAAGACCACTTTCTATTACAGATTGTCTAAACTTTGGTAACCCGGAGAACCCGGAAGTCATGTGGCAGTTTGCTGAAGCTTGTGAAGGTATCAAGGAAGCATGTTTAGAGCTTAACACTCCGGTTGTATCCGGAAATGTTTCACTTTATAATGAAACCAATGGTGTGTCTGTCTATCCTACACCTGCCATAGCGATGGTAGGACTCAATGAGGATGAAAACAGAGTGCTTCCTTCTGCGTTCCAGGAAGAGGGCAGTAATATCTTACTACTGGGTGAAACAAAAGGTGAGTTCGGTGGTTCTTTATATGTAAAAGCATTACATGGTGAAACCTCAGGTTCTCTATCGGTATTTGATTACTCTGCAGAGCTTAGACTTTGGGAGCTTGTGATAGAAGCAAATAAAAAAGGCTTATTGAGATCGGCTAAAGATGTCAATGTTGGCGGTATGGCTATAGCACTATCTAAAATGGCTGCTGTTTCTGATAAAGGTATCGTTGCGCAAGTAGCAGTAGAAGAGAGCAGAAACATTTTTGATGAGACACAGAGTAGAGCACTTGTAGAAGTATCAACTGAGAATTTGGAAGATGTAGTAAGAATGGCCATAGACTTGGGTATACAAGTGACAAACCTTGGGCAAGTAGGTGGCGAGAAAGTTAAAGTGAATGATGTAGAACTTCCACTTGAAAAAGTAAAAGAGATCTACTTTACAACCTTTGCCAGAACGATAGAACAAGATCTGTAAGTACAGACCTAGAGGGTATCTTCTCGTTCCCATCGTCCCCGATGGGAATGCATATATCAAATTTTTCGAATAAAATAATTCAATAAGTACAGTGAACTTACATACGCATTCCCATCAAGATGATGGGAACGAGAGTACTATTTAAGTAAAGCTTTTAACTCTTCTTCAGAGTCAATATATTTAACTGCTTTCACCACACCATTTTCTAAAGTAACGACAGCGATCTTCTCTGCCTCTGCCTCATTTTTAAGTTGTTTGGCAATGTTCTTATCATAGATCAACAGTACAGAATAAGTACTCTTTTTCAGATCAGGCAGTGCAAAAGTATTACGGATAACTGTCGGCATAGGACTGATATCTGCAACAAAAAGGGTATCTCTTTTTGCTAAGTAATCGCTGTCCTGTTTTTTCAGAAACTCTTTAACCGTATGTCCGGTAGCTTTAGCAAATACGAGAACAAGTGTTTTTGTATCTGTAGTTAAAGTATGTGCTTTATCAAATTGATCAGGAAGTGTGAAACTGACAGTTGAACCGGTATTTAATCCATTAGTCACATTTGCACTGTATTTCGTTGCATCATAATTATCTTTTCCCTTTACGAAGAAAAGAGCTCCACCACCGATAACAATGAGACCTAGAAGTCCCAAGAGTATTTTTTTGATCATATATTTCCTTTATTTAAGACAAATATTGTCCTATT
>JAYEOF010000189.1:0-6681 GCA_034722695.1 Campylobacterota bacterium | reverse complement strand
AGAATGAAGTATGGGAATGTTTAGAAGAGGTAGTTGATAACTATCCAATTCTTTTGAACCGTGCACCAACGCTTCACAAACTTTCTATTCAAGCGTTCCACCCAAGACTTATCGAGGGTAAAGCGATCCAGTTGCACCCACTTGTATGTTCTGCGTTCAACGCCGACTTCGATGGGGATCAGATGGCTGTACACGTCCCGCTTTCAGATGAGGCTATTGCAGAAGCAAAAGTATTGATGCTTGCATCGATGAATATTTTGCTTCCGGCATCAGGTAAGGCGATCGCAGTACCTTCTCAGGATATGATCTTAGGTCTTTACTACCTGACGCTAGAGAAGAATGATGTGAAAGGTGAACATAAACTTTTTGCAAATGTAGAAGAAGTTGAAATCGCATTTGAGCAAAATGCACTTGATCTTAATGCGCGTATCAGAACGGTTGTTGATGGAAGAATTGCTACCTCTACAGCAGGTAGATTGATCTTGAAATCAATCATCCCTGATTATGTACCGGAAAAATACTGGAACAAAGTCTTGAAGAAAAAAGACATCGGTGCCTTGGTTGACTACATCTATAAAATTGGTGGTGTGTCAGAGACGGCTGGTTTCCTTGATAATCTTAAGGATATGGGTTTCAAATATGCAACAAAAGTAGGGGTTTCTATCTCTATTGAAGATATTAAGATCCCTGAGCTTAAAGAGGAGCGTGTTATCTCTGCAAAAGAAGAAGTAAAAGAGATCCAAAGACAATTTGGTGCAGGTCTTTTGACTGATCAAGAGCGTTATAACAAAATTATTGATATCTGGACAGATGCGAACAATGGTATTGCAGAAGGTCTCATGGGTCTGATCAGAAAAGATAAAGACGGGTTCAACTCGGTTCACATGATGGCAGACTCCGGGGCGAGAGGTTCAGCGGCTCAAATTAGACAACTCTCAGGTATGAGGGGTCTTATGGCGAAATCAGACGGGTCTATTATTGAGACACCTATTACGTCAAACTTCCGTGAAGGTCTAAATGTACTTGAGTACTTTATTTCAACACACGGTGCGAGAAAAGGTCTTGCCGATACAGCACTTAAGACAGCGAATGCGGGTTACTTGACAAGAAAACTTATCGATGTTGCACAAAACGTGAAGATCGCTGTGACTGATTGTGGTACACACGAAGGTGTGGAAGTTTCAGATATTGTTGTAGGTAACGAGATGATCGAGCCATTGGCAGACCGTATCTATGGTAGAGTATTGGCTGAAGATATCATCGATCCTATTACTTCTGAAGTACTTGTATCTGAAGGTACGATGATCGACGAAGAGACTGCGTCAAGAGTACAAGATGCAGGTGTGCGTTCAGTAGTAATGAGAGCACCATCATCTTGTAAAGCACCTAAGGGTATCTGTGCAAAATGTTATGGTCTGAATATGGCTGATAACAAAATGGTTAAACGTGGAGAGGCTGTAGGGGTTATTGCTGCGCAATCTATTGGAGAACCGGGAACACAGCTTACACTACGTACATTCCACACAGGTGGTACGGCAACTGCAGGTAAAGAAGAGAGATCTGTTGTTGCAACTAAAGAAGGTTTTGTAAGATACTATAATCTTTCAGTGTATCGTAACAGAGAAGGTAATCTGATCGTTGCGAATAGAAGAAATGCCGGTGTTTTACTTGTTGAACCAAAGATCAAAGCAGTAACTTCAGGTATAGTTTCAGTCGTTGTAACACATGATGAAATTGTTGTTTCTGTACAGGCAAAAGGTGCAGATGAAGTAAAATATAACCTTAGAAAATCTGATGTTGCCAAATCAAATGAACTTGCAGGTGTTGCAGGTAAAATTGAAGGTAAACTCTTCTTGCCATTAAAAGATGGTGATAAAGTAGAAGAGGGTGATTCTATTGTTGAAGTCATCAATGAAGGTTGGTCTGTTCCAAGTCGTATTCCTTTTGCTTCTGAACTTAAAGTGGAAGATGGTGCGCCAGTGACACAAGAAGTGATCGCAGAGTCAAAGGGTAAAGTGAAGTTCTTCTTGCTTAAAGGGGATTACCTTGAAGCACATGATGGTGCAAAGGCAGGTGAAAAAGTAGAAGAGAAAGGTCTCTTTGCTGTGATCGTTGATGAAAATAACAGAGAGGCAGCAAGACACTATATCTCAAGAGGTTCTGTTGTTAAAGTGGATAATGATGCTATGGTACAAAGAGGAGATACACTTTCTGCACCAGAAGTTTCTACGCAGGTAGTTATCGCTGAGTGGGATCCATACTCGGAGCCTATTATTGCTGAACAAAAAGGAACACTGAAGTTTGAAGATATCATTCCGGGTGTTACTGTAGTTGAGCAGTTTGATGAAGTAACAGGTGACACAAGACTGGAGCTTAATGAATATATCCCTGCAGCCTATAAACCGGCGATCATTCTTGCAACAGAGTCTGATGAATTGATCCGTTATCAGTTGGATCCTAAAACGATCCTGTTCGTTAAAGATGGTGATGAGGTAAGTATCGCGGATATCTTGGCAAAAACACCAAAAGCAGCGATCAAGTCAAAAGATATTACCGGGGGTCTTCCAAGAGTTTCTGAACTCTTTGAAGCAAGACGTCCAAAAGATATTGCACTTATCGCGCAGATCGATGGTGTGGTAAGTTTTGGTAAACCATTACGTGGTAAAGAGAGATTGATCGTTTCTGGTGATAATAATCAGGTAACAGAACAATTCATCGATAAAAACAAAGTGGCACTTGTACATACTGGTGAGTATGTACATGCTGGTGAGAAATTGACTGATGGTATCATCTCAAGTCATGATATCCTTGCTGCACTTGGTGAAAAAGCATTGTATGAGTATATTGTCTCCGAAGTACAAATGGTTTACCGTAGACAAGGGGTTAATATCTCTGATAAACACATCGAGATCGTAACTTCACAAATGATGAGACAGGTAAAAGTGGTTGAATCTGGTGACAGTAAATTCATCGCTGGAGATATTGTTTCTCGTCGTAGATTCCAGGAAGAGAATGAATCTGTTCTCAAACTTGGTGGTGAGCCGTCTATCGCAGAACCAATGCTTGTAGGTATCACACGTTCAGCGGTTGGTGCAGACTCTATTATCTCTGCAGCATCATTCCAGGATACAACGAAGGTACTTACTTCTGCTTCTATCGCAGGTACAGTAGATACACTTGAAGATCTTAAAGAGAATGTTGTTATCGGTCGTCTTATCCCGGTTGGTACTGGTATGATAGACAATGATGATATCAAACTGACTGCTGCTGAGTAGTCAAAGTTTTAAAGATTTTTTCTTTCGCGTAGGGTGGAATTTTCCACCTTGTATTTCTAAAATTATTTTAATAGGTGGGTGAACCCACCCTACGCGTATTTCCCTTCCCAAACACTCAATGTAACACACTTCAGAAAACCAAAAGAATATTTCGATATAATATGCCTCCAAAAATCTGTGCGATTAAATCAGATAAAAGTGCTTGTATAGCGTTTTTATGTGGTGTAAGAACCCAGATTCAAGAGACAAAGATCTCAATTCAAACTAACAAGAAAGAAAGGAAAACGATTTGCCTACAATTAACCAATTGATTCGTAAAGAACGTAAAAAGCAAGTGAAAAAATCAAAATCACCTGCACTCGTAAGCTGTCCACAAAGAAGAGGCGTATGTACCAGAGTATATACTACAACTCCAAAGAAACCTAACTCGGCACTTAGAAAAGTTGCTAAAGTAAGATTGACATCTGGATTTGAAGTGATCTCATACATCGGTGGTGAGGGTCACAACCTTCAAGAGCACTCTATCGTACTAGTACGTGGGGGAAGAATTAAAGATTTACCTGGTGTTAAGTATCACATTGTTCGTGGTGCACTAGATGCTTCAGGTGTAACTGGAAGAACAGTTGCAAGATCTAAATATGGTACTAAAAAGCCTAAAAAATAAATCTTTAATTTTCTCATCGAAGATGTAGCTTTAGTGAGAGGAATTGAATAGTAGCTTTGCTGCTAATCAAGAAGAAATATTATGAGTGTTATAAAGTAATAGTTTAGTCTGGGAACAGGCTTCAAGCAGGTATTGTCATTTAGTCTATGTGTTAGACTTACCTTAGGGGACAAGACTTGAGTAAATTTTAAACAATTGAAGGAATCTCTATGAGAAGAAGAAAAGCTCCCGTTAGACCGGTATTGCCAGATCCAGTACACGGTTCTAAAGTATTAACAAAATTCATCAATGCTATCATGCTTGGTGGTAAAAAAAGCACAGCGCAAAAAGTTATGTATTCTGCGTTAGAAAGAATTGAATCAAAATCTGGTGAAAAAGGTATTGAAGTTTTCAACAAAGCAATGGAAAATGTCAAACCTGTAATGGAAGTAAAATCAAGAAGAGTAGGTGGTGCAACGTACCAAGTGCCTATCGAAGTTAGACCTGTAAGACAACAATCTCTTGGTATTAGATGGATCGTTGATGCAGCTAGAAAAAGAAATGAAAGAACTATGATGGAGCGTTTAAGTAATGAACTTATGGACGCTGCTACTGAGAAAGGTTCTGCTTTCAAAAAGAAAGAAGATACGTATAAAATGGCAGAAGCTAACAAAGCATTTGCTCACTATAGATGGTAAGGGACTAAGTTATGGCAAGAACGCACAAACTTAACGACGTAAGAAACATCGGTATCGCTGCTCACATTGATGCAGGTAAAACAACTACAACTGAAAGAATTCTTTTCTATACAGGTGTTGAGCATAAAATTGGTGAAGTACATGATGGTGCTGCAACAATGGACTGGATGGAGCAGGAGCAGGAAAGAGGTATTACCATTACTTCTGCTGCTACTACTTGTGAATGGGCTAAAAAACAAATTAACATTATAGATACTCCGGGTCACGTTGACTTTACTATTGAAGTTGAACGTTCTATGAGAGTACTTGATGGTGCTGTATCTGTATTCTGTGCAGTTGGTGGGGTTCAACCACAGTCTGAGACAGTATGGAGACAAAGAAACCGTTATGGTGTACCATCAATTGTATTTGTAAATAAGTACGATAGAACGGGTTCTGATTTTTATGAAGTTGAGAGACAAATAAAAGAGAGACTAAAAGGTAATCCAGTTCCAATTCAACTACCAATAGGTGCTGAAGAAGATTTTGCCGGGGTTGTTGACCTTGTTAAGATGAAAGCGATCGTTTGGGATAAAGATGCTGAAATGGGTTCTAACTATCATGTAGAAGAGATCTCTGAAGATATGATGGAATTGGCTGAAGAGTACCGTGAAAAAATGATCGAGAGCATCGCTGAAGTTGATGGTCAAGAAGAACTTATGGAAAAATTCCTAGAGGGTGAAGAGATCTCAGAAGAAGAGATCGCAGCTGGTATTAAAGCAGCAACGATCGGTATGCATATTGTTCCGATGACTGTTGGTTCTGCATTTAAAAACAAAGGTGTTCAAACTCTGCTTGACGCTGTTGTTGCTTACCTTCCTTCACCAGTTGAAGCACCTGCTATCAAGGGTACTGAAATGGATGATGAAGATAAAGAAGTGATTGTTGAATCTACTGATGACGGTGAGTTTGCTTCACTTGCATTTAAAATTATGACTGACCCGTTTGTTGGACAGTTGACATTTATCCGTGTATACCGTGGTTCTTTAGAGTCAGGTTCATACGTACTTAACTCTACAAAAGAGAAAAAAGAGCGTATCGGTCGTATCATGAAGATGCACGCGATCAAACGTGAAGAAGTTTCTGAGATATACGCTGGTGAGATCGGTGCGGTTGTTGGACTTAAGTCTACAACGACTGGTGATACACTCTGTTCAGATAAAGATAAAGTGGTACTTGAAAGAATGGATTTCCCGGATCCGGTTATCTCTGTTGCGGTTGAACCTAAAACAAAAGCTGACCAGGAAAAAATGGGAGTTGCACTTGGTAAACTTGCTGCAGAAGATCCATCTTTCCGTGTTTCTTCAGATGAAGAGACTGGTCAGACTATTATTTCAGGAATGGGTGAACTTCACCTTGAAATTCTTGTAGATAGAATGAAAAGAGAGTTTAAAGTAGAAGCTGAAGTGGGTGCACCACAAGTTTCATACAGAGAAACAATTCGTGAATCTGTTAAAAAAGAGTACAAATATGCAAAACAATCTGGTGGTCGTGGACAATTTGGTCACGTTTACCTTCACATTGAGCCGCAAGAGCCAGGATTTGGTTACGAGTTTGTTGATTCTGTTAAAGGTGGGGTTATTCCAAAAGAATTTATCCAGCCGGTAAACAAAGGTGTTCAGGAAGCTATGGCTAGAGGTATTCAAGCGGGTTACCCTGTTGAAGATATTAAAGTAACAGTATATGATGGTTCTTACCACGATGTTGATTCATCTGAAATGGCGTTTAAACTTGCTGGTTCTATGGGATTCAGAGAAGGTTGTAGAGAAGCTAAACCAGTTATTCTTGAGCCAATGATGAAAGTTGAAGTTGAAACGCCTGAAGATTACATGGGTGATGTTATTGGTGATGTTGCTAAGAGACGTGGTCAAGTATCAGGTATGGATGACAGAGCTGGAAACAAGATCGTTGATGCATTCGTTCCACTTTCTGAAATGTTCGGATACTCAACAGACTTACGTTCTATGAGTCAAGGTCGTGCAACTTACTCTATGGAATTTGATCACTATGAGGAAGTTCCACAGAA
>JAYEOF010000188.1:0-6695 GCA_034722695.1 Campylobacterota bacterium | reverse complement strand
TGCCTCTGTGGGCCATGCTTGGATATGTTGGATTGTCACTAGGGGCTATTTGGTATCGTAAGGTATTTTATACGGTTTTGGGACTGGCTATTGTATATGCGGTTTATTTGTTTTTGTAGGGTGCGTTTGCTAACGCACCAAAATTCAAGAATATCAAAAGGTGCGTTAGCAAACGCACCCTACGATCAGATATGCTCTATCTCTTCATCTCTATTTAAGAGATCACAAAATTTTAATCCATGCAGAAAGATTGCCCAGGAGATATAGATCCATAAAAAGAAAAAGAGCATGGTAGAGATACTGCCGTAGACAGATGCATAGGTTTTGTTATGAACCACATAAAAGACAAAAGCACTTTTAGAGAGATACCATATGAGTGATGTGATAAAGGAGCTTATCATCGCAGCAGAGAGAGTGACATGAGTATTTGCTGAGTATTGATAAAGGATATAAAACACTGTCCATACCATGAGGTAAGGTAAAAAATAAAAAAGGTGAATGGTACTTGTAATATCGCTTTTATCCAGATAGCTCTGCATCACCGTGGAGAGATAGAAAGAAGCCCCCATGATAAGAGGTATGATGATGATGAGTAAAATATATGTTTTGAGTGCACTAGGGATACTTCGCTTAGGTGCACTAAAGATATCGTTGACGATATAGTCATAGTTTTTGAAGAACATCACTGCAGCAAATGTGACATAAGATATACCTACATACCCTAACTTATGAGAGTTTTCCATAAACGTATTGATGTATGACATGACCTCTTTGGAGTCTGTGGGCATAAGGTTGGCAAAGATCAGGGTTTCTATCTGGCTGTGTACGGACTCAAAAATGGGTAAGCTAGTAAAGACCCAAAGCAGTATCACAAGCAAAGGAATGATAGAAAAGAGTGTACTCCAACTTAGACTTGAAGCATAGTGACCTATTTTGTCATCGAGGAGGTCAGAGAAGAAGTCACGCAAAAAGATATAATAATTCTTTAAAAGTCTTTTAAAGTGAGTATTTTTTTTCATGTATCTCCGTTTACCTTCGACAGGCTTAGGCAACTTAGGTGATTAAGCCTGTTGAAGCCTAGTTAGGTAAGCCCATTTTCCCTGGGTTTAAGATATTGTTTGGGTCAAACGCCTGTTTAATACTTTTAAAAAGATCAAGTTCTACATCACTGAATGCGATGCTCATAAATGGTGCTTTACTTGTGCCTATACCATGTTCACCACTCAGTGTTCCACCCATCTCTACTACAAGTTCAAATATCTCTTCGATGGCTTTATGCCCCTCTTCAAGCTGTTTCTCATCGGAACCGTCTACCATGACATTGACATGGATGTTACCATCACCTGCATGTCCGAAACATGGAACTTTAAAACCATATCTATTACCTATCTCATAGATACGTTTTAGTGCTTCAGGCAGCATAGATCTTGGTACAGAAATGTCTTCATTGAGCTTTTTGCTTCCAAAGATAGTAATGGAGGGAGAAGCGTTACGTCTTGCATACCAGAGGGTATCCCTCTCTTTGGCATTATGTGCGATGACAAAATCCTGTGCACCATTCTCTCTGAATGATCTTTCTAAAATTTCCAGTTGGAATTCTACTTCTTCAGCTACATTTCCATCTACATCTCCGATGAGCAGTGCTCCTGCATCTTCAGGGAGTTCGATACCGAGTTTCTCTTTGAGTGCCTGTACTACCAGGTCATCCATAAATTCCATAGCTACGGGATTTGCACCTGCTGCAAGAGATTTGAATACCGCATTCATCGCATCGTCAACAGAAGGGAAAATACCCATGTAGGCCTTGGTGAATTTTGGTTTAGGGATGAGTTTTAAAGTCATCTCTGTAAGCACTGCCAATGTACCTTCAGAGGCGATGAGAATCCCTGCTACATTGTAACCGGCAACATCTTTAATGGTTCTCTTTCCTGCCCGGATGATATCTCCGTTAGGACGCACAGCACGCAGTGCCATGACATAGTCTTTGGTGATACCATACTTGGCTGCACGCATTCCACCTGCATTTTCACTGACATTACCGCCAAGTGTTGAGTACTCTTCACTTGCCGGATCGGGTGGATAGAAAAGACCTACTTCCTCTGCTGCTTTTTGCAGATCCATATTGATCACACCCGGTTGTACAACAGCTACCATGTTTTCCATATCGATCTCAAGGATCTTGTTCATATGTTTTTCCATCGCAAGGGTGATACCGCCATTGGTAGGCAGTGCACCACCGGTAAACCCGGAACCCGCCCCTCTAGGCGTAATGACAATATGGTGATGGTTACAATAGACAAGGATACGGCTTACATCTTCTTCATCTCTGGGAAAAACAACGGCGTCAGGTTCAAAACGTGTACGTGTCGCATCATAAGAGTAAGCGATGAGGTGTGCTTTATCACTATAGACATTCTCTTTGCCTACCAGATCTTCAAGAGCTGTGATATGTTTTGGAGCCAACACTAGATAGACTCCATGGATTGGTAGTAGTTTCCTGTGCCATTTTTAGAAAACCAACCTGATTCGATCTTTTCAAAGCGCATAAAGAAAGGGTATCGTCCTTGTGCAGGGAGATTACTCATGGCTTTTTTCCCTACGATCTGACCGGAGATAGGGTCTAAAAGTACAGCTGAACCATTACGTACGATATAGATAAGTCCTACTTGATACTCTTTGGCAAATGCTGCAAGGTTTTCTCTGGTCGGATATGCATCTCCTTCTCTGGTAAGGAAAAGTGCAAAATGATCCGGATGAACCCATAGTTTCTTATGTGATGAAGTAATTTTTGCATAAGTATCGGCATCTGGAGCTAAAAGGAGAACAGTATTATAAAGATATCCACCAATGACCTTGTCTCCTGCACTGATAGCTGTTTTAATGGTTGGCAGTTCATCGTGATATATGATGTCTTTACCTATGATCTTAGCACTTCTAGATGCAGTTTGTGTGATATACGTTGTAATTGCTTCGAGTGAATTGCCATAATCATGAATAACTACAGCACTCATACCATTCACAGGAAGGGCAGATCTGAGAGAAACGGTGTTTTCTCCTACAGATGAGACAGAAGTGTGTACGGTAGAAGGGAAAAATCCTGCAAAAAGAGGTAGAGCGGCTAAAGCCATAAATGCTATTTTGCGCATAGCGATCCTTTGTCTGTAAAAATTATATTACAATGATTATACAAGCAAAAGATTAAAAGTCTATTGAGATACTTGATTGATAGTTGTAATAGAGCGCTCCTTAACTTAATTAAGTTATAATAATGCCCAATTGAATAGGCTGATGGAGTAGAATGAAGTATATTATTGTGTTTGTTTTGATGTTTACCTTTACATTTGGAATGAAAGTGACGCATGAAAAGTGGGAAAAAGGAAAGACATTTTCAGAATATTTGGAGTCTCATAATATTTCAGCAGACCTATTGGAATCTATCTCGAAAGAAGATCAAAAGTTTCTCTCCGAAATCAATAGGAATTATAAATACTATGAGTTAAAAGACAATACAGGTGTATTGATACAAGCACTTATCCCGATCAGTAAAGAGATGCAGCTCCACCTGTTTAAAAAGCATACAGGTAGCGGGTATGGCTTTGATATTATCCCCATAGAATATAAAAGTGATGAGTATTTTGCTAAAGTCATCATAGAAGAGAACCCTTATACAGATACATTAAAAACCATACAGCAACCTAAGGTAGCAGAACGGATCAGTCGAGCACTGAAAGGCACGATAAACGCAAAAAAGCTTCACAAAGGTGACGAAATCTCTTTTGTCTATACCCAAAGAACGAGAATAGGCAAGTTATACGGTATGCCGAATATCAAAGTGTCTAAGGTGAAAATGGGTAAAAAAGAGCAGTTTATCTATGTCGATGAAGATGGGTATGGTTATAAAGAAACAGGTAAATCGGTTGCTTATTCGGTAACAGGTAAGAAAAAAGTGACCTATACCCGTAGCGTACCTGTGAGCAGTGAAAATTCAAGATTTGGTATGCCTCTGCGCCATATACGTATTACTTCAGGGTTTTCATATAGACGATATCACCCTATTTTAAAGCGTTATCGTCCACATCATGGTACAGATTTTGGTGCAAGAAGGGGTACCCCACTTTTGGCTGTAAACTCCGGTAAAGTCATCTTTTCGGGTTGGATGGGTGGTTATGGAAAAGTAGTGAAGATCAAACATGGGGGAGGGTATGTCTCCCTGTATGCACATCAAAGTCGTACACGGGCTAAAAGAGGGCAAAGAGTTAAAAAAGGTCAAGTCATTGGTTATGTAGGAAGTACAGGACGAAGTACCGGTCCACACTTGCATTTTGGATTAAAGAAGAACGGTAGATGGATCAATCCTATGAAAGTGTTACGTAAAAAGTCTATCAAAACTTCTATACTGAAAAAGTTTACCAAATATGAAGATGTCAAAGAAACAAAATATAAAAAGGTTGATATAAAGGGTGTTAAAGAAAATAAAAACAAACTTTTAGCCTATCTGAAAAATGATACACCCTCTTATATCTGGGGAGAAGAGGATAAAGATAAGGAATCACCGGACAATGGACAATAGAATTGAAAACTTTAAGCTGGGTCCACTTACTGAGTCTAAATTTGTATCTACTGCTTTAGCCAGATATGAGCAAAATGGCATTAAAAAATCCTGGGAGATCGTACAGGCACATGACAGTGTTGCCATACTTATCTACCATAAAGAGTATAAAAGTTTTATCTTGGTGAAGCAGTTTAGACCGGCAGTATATCTCAATAACAGTGACGGTATGACTGTTGAACTCTGTGCAGGTATTGTCGATAAAGAGCATACTTTAGCACAAATAGCAAAAGAAGAGATAGAAGAAGAGTGTGGTTATGATGTGCTGCTTGAAAATATAGAAAGAATCACCTCTTTTCATACTTCTGTAGGGTTTGCAGGAAGTAAACAAATGCTTTATTATGCTGAGGTTGATGAGAGTATGAAGGTTTCAGAGGGTGGTGGTGTGGCTGGAGAACTTATTGAAGTGATACATCTTCCTCTTACTGAAGCTAAAGCACTTATCTATGATGAGACTGTTGCCAAAACACCGGGATTGATGTTTGCGTTTATGTGGTGGTTTGATAAAATTAAAAATTAAAAATTAAAAATTGCCAGAGGATTATCTATCCTCTTTGGCTTGTGTAAAGGCTGCATAGTACGTACTTCCATCTGCGAAAGTATTGACTGTAAGCTTCGAAAAGTTTTCAAGATAAGCCCAGAAATCTTCTATCAGCTTTTCATCTACACCTTTAACTTCATTCAGTGCTTCTCTCATTGTGCCAAGCCACTCTATACGTGATTTTTCAGTGATCGAGAAATCATCATGAAGACGTATCATAAATTCATTTAGTTCCATTCCCTGTGCTTCATCTTCATAGACTTTTGGTCCCCCGCAAATTTGAATAAAAAATTTAGTATTTTTAACTTTTATCGCTTCAAATTCATCTTCATCTTGTGGAAAAAAATGAGCAATATCACTCTCATAAATTTTATCATAAAAGTTATACATTAACTTTTTCATACCTTCTTCACCGCCAACTGCTTCATAAAACTCGATAGCCGGGTTGTGAAAGTGAACCGGTGCACCTTTTTCTACAGGGGTTATATCCATTGACATGATTGTTCCTTATGTTAAATATATGTGCTGATTATAGTTAAAATAGCTTAAGCTTTCTTCTTATTCCTTTTCTTTTTTGTTGATGCAACAAAAGAGAAAACGAACCCAAAAGAAAAAAATGCAAACAACTGGCGTGGGCTAATTTATATTTTTATGATTTAATTCGCTTGAGGGGTTATTATTCCCTTTTTGATTAGAGTATATTTATTCATCACAATATCTTTTTAGCAGACAAGAGTAATTTTCTATCCGTCTATCACGTAAAAATGGCCAGATGTCTCGTACTTCTTTGGTGCGTTTGTGTTCTATAGTTGCGTAAAGTATGTTTTCGTTTTTATTATCTGCCTGAGCTAACATTTCTCCCTGTGCTCCACAGACAAATGAGTTACCCCAAAATCTGATGCCTTTCATCACTTCAGAACTGTCTGCCTCAAATCCAACACGGTTACAGGAAAGAACAGGAATTCCGTTGGCAATGGCGTGGGAACGTTGTATGGTTATCCAACTGTCAAGTTGTCGTGATTTTTCTTCATCACTGTCTTCGTCAAACCAACCTATAGCTGTGGGGTAGATAAGTACGTCTGCTCCCTTGAGTGTCATGATGCGTGCTGCTTCAGGATACCACTGATCCCAGCAGACGAGAACACCAAGTTTCCCTATAGATGTCTGTATGGGTTCAAAGCCTATGTCACCTGGGGTAAAGTAGAATTTCTCATAAAAACCGGGATCATCAGGGATGTGCATTTTACGGTATTTCCCGGCAATAGTTCCATCTTTTTCAAAAACCACTGCTGTATTATGGTAGAGTCCAGGGGCACGTTTTTCAAAAAGTGAGGTGACAAGTACAATATGATTTTCTTTTGCTAACTCTGCCCAAAATATGATATCTTGTTCAAAATCAGAGGCATAATCAAAAAATCTAGTCTCTTCACTTTGACAAAAGTATTCATTTTGATGAAGCTCTTGAAGTACAATCAGCTCTGCACCATTTTGTGCAGCTTGTTTTATTTGTTGTGCAGTAATTGTAATAGTGGTTGCCTTATTATC
>JAYEOF010000187.1:0-6873 GCA_034722695.1 Campylobacterota bacterium | reverse complement strand
CAGTCCTTGTTTGATCACGCCTACTCCTCCGGCAAAACCAGTAGACTCAGCAGTGAATGCATAGGGTAAAATGATCCAGTCTTTACTTGTTGTCAGATTAGCATCTTCTGAAGCATTTAAGAGATTGCCCGAAAGAAGAGTAGCGGTTAATAAAGGTATAAATAAGTGTTTTTTATATTTCATAAAATAATTATAGCCTAAAATATATTTTTAGGCTATAATTATGGTTCTTTATATAGAGATATCATCCAAGGATAAAATATGGAAATAACAAAATGTACTACATTAAATGAAGCTAGAGAAAAGATAGATACAGTGGATGAACAGATCGTAGCACTTATCGCAGAACGTAATAATTATATTAAACAGATTGCACATTTTAAAACGAGTATAGATGAAGTAAAAGCAGAAGAGAGAATAGATACTGTTATCTCTAGAGTAAGAGAACAGGCGATCTCTTTAGACCTCTCCCCAAATCTTATTAATGATCTTTATGTAAGAATGATAGATGCGATGGTGGAGAGTGAGATCGCTGAGTTTAATAACGCGAAGTCACATTAATCTTCTTTTTCATCCTCATCATCTGAACCAACAACTGCACCTACGGCAGAACCTGTAACATCTATGGTGGCACTAACAGCAGAACCTGCTATGGAAATAGGGGCTGTTACTACTTGTGTACATCCCGATAGTAAGCCTAAAATCATAATTGAGTACATTGTTAATTTTTTACGACTCGGCATTTAGTGCCTCCCTGTATTGAATTGTTGATTCTTATCATAGACGGATTATATCATAACTCTTTGTGTAGTCCAATACACAGAGAGTATGTTACAATATAGCCATAAAAAACTTTCAAAGGCTGTCAATATGAAAATATTATTGCTTGAAGATGATGTGATCCTTCAAGAGATCATTGAAGAGTTCCTTCTGGAAAATGGGTATGAAGTAGAGAGTTATTTTGATGGTGAAAAAGCTTTAGATGCCATAGGTGCCAATCGCTTTGATATGTTACTGTTGGATGTCAATGTTCCCAGTATAGACGGCTTTGAAATACTCACTTATCTTCGTGAGATAGGCAATACCACTCCTGCTATTTACATTACGTCACTTGCAGGGGTAGATGACCTTAAAAAGGGGTTTGATCTTGGTGCAGATGACTATTTAAAAAAACCTTTTGAACTTGAAGAACTTCATGCCCGTATTGAACACATAGTCAGGCTTTATCGTTTACAAGAGGAGATAGAGTTTGATGGTATGAAGTTTATCCCTAAAGCACATCAAATTTTTGTGGGTGACAGAGTTATAGAGATGCGACAAAAAGAAGCACAGGTTTTGGAGTATTTTATTCGTAATACGGGTAAGATAATCTCTTGTGATGAGATCATAGAGAATGTATGGGATGATGAGCATATGCCCGCACATGCAACCATCCGGACTTATATTAAAAATTTAAGAAAGATGTTTGAAAAAGAGTACTTTGACAATATAAAAGGAGAAGGCTATCGTTTTAACATCGTATGAGCGAACATCACTTTTCCGCTTTTTAACACTTTATCTCTCATCAGTATTTGTTTTGTTGGCTATTATCGGCTACCTTTTCTTTGAAAATAACAAGAGTGCTATGAAAAGTGCTATGAAGTTTGAGATGATGTATCAGGCACGTATGCTTTCATCTGATATCATTATGGCAGCCATGAAGAGTAGGAGTGAAAATCTGAATAAAAAATCTTTTTTACAAGATCTAAAACATTGTCGTTTTGAAGTAGGATATTATGATAAAAATGAAAAGACCATCTATACAGAAATAGAGAATTTTGATGCTTTTGATGAAGAATTCTCAATAAAAAAGGGGTCTTATTATACAGCGATAGAAGACAGTAGTGATCACCTGGGTGTGCATTATATTGTGTTAAAAGAGAATGAGCTTTTGACAACACTGCAGAAACTGCGTATAAAGATTATAGGGTATCTGGTATTTTCATTTATTTTGATGGGTGTAGTCGGATACTTTTTAGGTAGACTGTTTTTACGACCGGTAAGAGAACAGATAGAGTCTTTGGATCAATTTATTTCAGATACCACGCATGAGCTCAATACCCCAATTTCTGCAATATTGATGACCATACAAAGTCTTAAGGGTATAGAAGAAAAAAAGATGAAACGGCTTGAAGCCAGTGCAAAGAGACTGAGTGTAATGTACAGTTCTTTGACCTACAGGCTTGAGGGGAAAGTACAACCTAAAGAGATATTGAACTTTGAAAATATCATTAATGAACGTGTAGAGTATGTGAAGGAACTTACAGACTCTAAACGACTCAGTATTGAACTTGAACTTGAAC
This sequence comes from Campylobacterota bacterium, assembly GCA_034722695.1. Lineage (GTDB taxonomy): Bacteria > Campylobacterota > Campylobacteria > Campylobacterales > Sulfurovaceae > Sulfurovum. Next base: position 4,531 of record JAYEOF010000187.1, on the reverse strand, counting down.
CAACCAATGTACGTATGAATGAACGCAGTGCTCAGAGATTGATCGATAATCTTTTATCGAACGCGATCAAGTATTCTGATGTGGGAGATAGTATTTCCATTACACTCAAAAAGTATGTTTTAAAAGTAAAAGATACAGGAATCGGTATAGACCAAGAGATGCAGGAAGATATCTTTAAACGTTACCATCGTGCCAATGAAGAGAGAGGCGGCTTTGGTATAGGGCTGAATATCGTACTTTCTATCTGTAAAGAGTACAAGATAAAACTGGACTTGTATTCCCAAAAAGGGAAAGGAAGCACCTTTATACTTACTTTTCCTAAAGTGAAGAATAAGCGATAGTGTTACTCAACATTCTCCATAAGTACTTCAATGATATCTGTCATCGTTAAGATACCTTGAAGTTCATTGTTGTCAAGTACTAAGAGACGTTTAATACTGCTTTGGACCATCATTTTTGCAGCATATTTAACATTGAGTTGAGATGAGACAGAGATCGCTGGAGTTGCTGCGATATCATAGACATTCAAAAGGTCTATATCTCCATCTTCTGCAACGATACTTTGTAAAATATTTTTAAAAGTTAAGAGACCATAGGCACTGTCAGGCTTTGTTTTATCTACGATGACAGAACGGACTTTATGTGTTTTCATCAAGTTTAAAGCCTCTCTTACTGTCGCCATAGGCGTGATCGTGACCAATTTCTCTTTGGGTGTCATTACATTTTCTACTAGCATATAATCTCCTTATAGGGTAATTTTAATATTGTCTTCAAATATATGAAGCTCTTCGGTATCGAGTCCTGCTACATGACTCAAAGGAAAAGTGAAAGTGATTCCACTGTTTTCAGGGTCATCCAGATCAAATGTCTTTCGCAATGTTTTCATCACTTTCACAGAAAGTCTTCGTGGTAAAACAAAAAGCAGTACAGAGACATTTTCTTCAAGGGTCAATCCAAAAAAGACCTTTTTTTCTTCAAGGCCGATATTTCTACCATGTATAATGGTGACAGAACCTGCACCAGCCTCTTTGGCTACTTTGATAGCCTCTTCTTCATCTTTGTCTTGAATGACTGCGATCAATGCGGTAAATTTCATTTTACTGACTCCCTTTTAGATTTATAATAGTGTGCATGTATACCATAGCCCATGACTGTAAGCATAGGGAATAGAGAAGCAAAAGCAATGAGCCCAAATCCATCAATAAGTGGATTTCGCCCTGGTATATTTTCTGCCAAGCCCAGTCCCAATGCGGCTACAAGAGGTACGGTAACTGTGGAAGTAGTTACTCCACCACTGTCATAGGCGATAGGCACGATGTACTTAGGTGCAAAGTACGTAAATATAACAACCAATATATATCCTGCAATAATATAATAGTGAATAGGATCACCGGCTACAATACGGTAAGAACCTAAGCCTATACCAATCGCTACACCTAATGCTACTACAATTCTAAGTACATTTTGTTTAATGTTTCCTTCAGAGATCTCTTCTGCTTTAATGGCAATGGCCAGAAGTGCAGGTTCTGCCATAGTTGTAGAGAAACCTATAAGGAAGGCAAAGAGGTAGATGAGAAGGTTGTTTCCCATATCTGTAAGCTGAAAGGCTATCGTCTCACCGATAGGGAAAAGCCCCATTTCCAGTCCTACGATAAAGGCATAAAGTCCTAAAACAACCATGACAATACCTGTGACTATCTTATGCAAATGAGCCACTGGTTTTTTAATGATGATATATTGGAAAAAGAAGATAGCTATGAGTATAGGAGCTACATCTTTGATCACACCTATAAGTTCCATAAAAGTATCCATCGCTGAAAAGGTATAGGTTGAAGCTACTACTACAGTTTTTGCAGTTGCTACTGCTTCGGATACGATTGAAGGAGTGATACCTGTATCTGCCAGGCTATAAACAATAATGCCGTAGATCTGTACAAATATCATTGGTGTAAGTGAAGCAAAAGCGATGAGCCCAAACCCATCAATGGCAGGATTACGACCTTTTATGCTTGAAGCAAGACCGATACCAAGTGCTGCCACAAGCGGGACAGTTACTGTAGAGGTTGTTACCCCTCCACTGTCATAGGCAAGTCCTATAATTTCAACAGGTGCAAAAAAAGTGACAATGACAACTAATATATATCCGCTTACGATGTAGTAAGCAATAGGGTGTCCAAGTAAAATACGCAGGGTACCCAGTGCAATGGCAAAACCTACAGAGAGAGCAACCGTCATACGCAGCCAAAAAGCATCAATAAGACCATTAGAGATGAGTGCTGCTTTGTCTGCTATGGCGATAAGTGCCGGTTCAGCTACTGTAGTTGAAAATCCTATAGTAAAGGCAAAGAGCAGAAGCCAAAAAACGGAACCTTTTTTTGCAAAGTCTACAGCAAGTCCTTCTCCTATGGGAAAGATACCCAGTTCAAGACCACGGATAAAAAGTGCAAGCCCTATAGCCACGATAGTCAAACCTATGACAATCGAAGTTAAGTTTGCAGGCACAGCTTGGATGATGAGTCCCTGAAACAGTGCTACAACAATGATAATGGGAAGCAAGTCTTTAAAAGAATTTTTTAAATCCCCTGCAAATATCTTTAAGCTTTCTTTCATGGGTTGAATTATAGCTTTTATAGCTTCAAAAGAGACTTTTTTCCCTCTTCTATAAAAGTTCTATATTTCACCAACAGGATAAGATGGTTGTGTCATCACTTGGTTAGATCATTATGAGGAGAAAATATTTAGAAACTATTAGATATAATTCCATAGTGATAGATGGTCAGTCAGGCAGTGGACTCCATGTTAAGATTTTTTTTAATTATATATAATTATGCAAAAAATTACGGTTATCATCCCAGGATTCTTTAGATATGGCTCTTGAATTAAATCTCCTCATGAAAGAATAACATATGAAAAAACTTATTTTAATCTCGGCTATATCAATGAATCTTATTGCAGGTAGTCCTATAGATGCAAAATCTGTTGCAGATACTAACCTTGATACCATAGGAACTCAGGAACGAACCTATTTTGAAATTGCCATGGGTAAACCTGAAAAACCTTTAACTGATGATGAACTAAGAAATAGAGTGATCTATACAAATATTATTGGTGCGGGTGTTATTGCATTATGGGGTACAGCATTTTGGGATTACTTTACAATATCCCCAGTTGCAGGTGACGAAGGATGGTTTGATAAAGATACGAAATATGGTGGCGCAGATAAACTAGGCCACATGTATTCAACCTATTTATGGTCACTTGGTTTCTCTTCACTTTATGAGTATTGGGGAATGAGCGAAGATGATTCAATGCTTTACGGCCCTCTTACTTCATGGGTTTTTCAGGGTATGATGGAAGTGGGAGATTCTTTCAGTGAATCACAGGGATTCTCTTATGAAGATTTGATTATGAATACCTTTGGGGCGGCATTTTATTATGTGAGAGAAAAGTACCCTCCTGTAAAATCTAAACTTGACTTGCGTTTAGAGTATATTCCAGATTTCAACTCTGATGTAGATATATTTACACAGTACAACTCCATGAAATACTTAATGGCACTGAAGTTCAGTGGATTTGAAAGTATGGAAGATACTCCCATGAAGTATTTTGAACTTCAACTAGGCTACTATACAAGAGGCTATCAAGCAGATGAAGACTACCTGGACAAAGAGAGAGTTGCTTATGTTGGTATTGGTATTAACTCTTCTGAAGTATTAAAAGCAATGGGTTGGAATAAAACATCCAAGATCCTGAACTATTATCAACTTCCATATACCTATGTTCCATTCGGATATGATTTTGATTCGGAAAATTATGTTGCTCCCTATTCAAGACCATATTATGGGAATAAAAAATAAAAAACATATTTAAAAAAGAAGTTGTTTTGGATTATATAAAGCTTACCTTTTCTCCAAAACCTTTAAAATCCCCTCAAAATCTCTCTCATGTCCAAAACAGCTGTTTGAGTTACAGAGCATAAACCCGTCATTGGTATCATTTTTGATAAGTGTAAACGGATAGGTGATAGTGTCAAGCTCTGTGATGTGCAGTGCAAGTTTTTCTTCTTTGGCTTTGATGATGATGTCATCTTTGAGGTAGCGTATGACCATACGGCTCATTTTAGGAGTGGATATGGGTTGACGCATGACATCATAAGAGTAGATCTCCAGTGTTTTAAAGACAAACTTTTTATACACAATATCGACGAGAGAAGAGAGGCTGTAAAGCAATGATATCATGGTTGAGACAGAAGAGGGGTATGAGCTGTCATAAATGTCTGCATCCGTTTCAAACTCTCCTCTTGAAAACTTCCATTTGCCATTTGCATAGTATTTTTCTATGGCAGCGTTCGCCAGCTTGGTAGCAGTGATGAGGTAGGTTTCATCGAGTGTACTCTCATATGCTTCTATGAGGGTTTCTCCCAAAAATGCATAATCTTCCAAAAATGCCTGTATCTTAGGCTCTTTACCTATGAGTGTAGAGTGGAAAAGTTGAGAGTTGATGTACATTGTCTCCAATAGTCTGTCTAAAG
>JAYEOF010000186.1:0-1509 GCA_034722695.1 Campylobacterota bacterium | reverse complement strand
CAGTAGGCTTTGTCCCCTCTTTTGCACTCAGTGGAGTGAGTTTAAACTCTTTCTGAAGCGCATGCAAAGGCGCGAGGTCTTCACCGCTCAAAACAGCCAATCTACCCCAAAGCCATACTTTTTGTGTCGTAGCATGTATGATATTTGTGTAATTTTTTGGCAATACACCTTTCCACTCAGGCGGCACAAGTAGGTAGGTATTTGCTTTTGTCCCTGTTGTGCGGCGACCTATGTAGTTTGTCAGGTTTTGATACATATCAAACACATCAACCACATAATATCGATCTTTTGTATCAGGCGTTTCAAGTACATACGGTTCGGTAAGATCCACTACCGCAGACATATAGAAGGTGTCATTGTTCGCAGTAGGCATGTCTTTGTCTGAAGCCATAGGAAGTTTGGTTGCCCAGCCGATCTGGTTTAAAGAGGCTCTGTAACTTGTTTTAGGTTTTGGATCTGGCACATCGATGTAATCACGCATGGCACTTTCCATTCTAAGCAGTGCATACCCCCACTGATACGCCAAAACACCAAGCGCTTTCGCACTATAGTAATCACCCATGTTTTGTATCTCATTATTACTTGGCATCTCAATCACAGCATCTGTTTTTGAAGCCACCTCTTTAAGTATGGAAGATTGTTCTCCTGCAAATGACAGCGAAGAGGCAAGTCCAAGGGCAAGTCCCAGTTTAAGTAATTTCATTTTTCTCCTTTTTATAAAATATGGTCTAATTTCTTGGTATACAATTTCATTATAAAATAATATATTGCATTACCGTGAGTAAAAAAACGACATTTTTAATTTTAAAGGTTATTGTTGGAGTGTTTGAGAAGGTAATTCATTGAACATTAATTTATAGGCTTTGGAAAAGTGGTTGAGATCGAAAAAATTATATTTTAAGGCAATGGCAGAAATAGTGCTATTTGTCGGATGAGACAGAAGCAGTTCTTTTCGTGCAGCATTCAGACGCAGGTTAAGGAGATATCTTTTTGGCGTGATACCATAGTTCGCCTTGAAGAGACGTTCCATTTGTCTTTGACTTATACCCAACTCATGTGAAAGTGACATACTGTCAAGACTCTCATTCAGACTGGCATGCAGAAAGTCACGTGCCTTTTCTATCTTAAATCCAGACTTCATTTTTGATATTTTTTCGATCATCAAACACCCAAAAATATCTTTCAATATTTCTGATTCGATCATCCCATACTTATCTGCTGAGAGAAGTAACTGGTAATTGTTTTTAAGAAAAGATATCCATGCAGTAATACCGGCAACAAAAAGTTGTGGCATATGAGGTTTAATAAAAAAACGACTTTGGGAGTGATGCAGATCAAACGGTTCACCGAAATAATCAAAAAATGCCTCTAAAAAAAGATTTTTTTCAACGATGATGGTAAATACTTCATTCTCACCACTGGATAAATAATCGACTTCATCACCGCTTGTTGTTATGACAAGTTCATTTATCTCAAGTACTTTATTTTGAAAAGAAACCTTGGCTTTAC
>JAYEOF010000185.1:0-1516 GCA_034722695.1 Campylobacterota bacterium | reverse complement strand
GGAATGATCTTTTCAAAATGACGACGTATCTGCTTTGCAAATGCCGGAGAAGCTCCCCCTGTAGAAAAGGCGATGGTCAAATCTCCCTTTTGAACATAAGAAGGGAAGATAAAGTCACAATAGTCAGTATTGTCTACAGAGTTAACAAGTATTCTGCTTCCTCTGGACTCTTCATATATCTCTTTATGAAGCTCCACGGTATCTGTAGCAACGATAACGATATCAAAACCCTGTATATCACCTGTGTTATACGCTCTTTGATGAAGTGTCAAAGCATTGCTATCAATAAGACTTTTAGCTTCATCTTCTACTCTAAGTGCTATCACTGTTATTTGTGTAGTAAAATCTACAAGTTTTTCCAGTTTTTCAGTAGCGATATAGCCACCTCCAACTACTAAAACCTTAAGATTTTTCATATCCATATACATGGGAAAGAAAGACATATGTACCCTTTTGTTATTTATTATTTGTAATTTAACAAAAGTTTATCATAATTGCTTTGATATGCATCAATCTTTGATAGACTGTTATTCAATATAATCACAAAAAATTATACATTAAAACTAAATTGGAGCACCCTAATAATGGAAAACGAACTACTTTTTGAAATGCAAAATGCCTTCCCTATGATAGAAAGACCTTTTAAATCTGTAGCTGAAAAACTGAACACTACAGAAGAAGAGGTACTTTCTCTTGTACAGAAACTAAAAGATGATAAGATCATCAGACAAACTTCTGCTATTTTCGATACTAAAAGATTGGGATACAAATCTTCACTTGTTGCATTTAAAGTAGATAAAGACAAAATAGATCAAGCTGCCGAGATCATCAATGCCCATCCGGGAGTGAGTCACAACTATTTACGTAATCATGATTACAATATTTGGTTCACCATGGCAGTTGCCCCGGATTCTAAGTTAGGTCTGGAAAAAACCATAGAGATCCTCAAAGAGCGCACAGGTGCAGACGATGCCATCATCCTTCCTACACTCAAAATGTTCAAAATTTCAGTGAAGATGGACACTACCGGGAAAAGAGCTAAAAAAGAGAAGCTCAAAAAACTAGCCCATAAAGAGATTGAACTTACACCCGAGCACATCGCTGTTATCAAAGAGCTTCAAAAAGATATTACTGTAGTTGAAGAACCATTTAAAGAAGCAACAGAAAAACTTGGTCTCAGCTATGATGAATTTTTCACTATTGCAAATGAGTTAAAAGAGTCTGGGGTCATGCGTCGTTTTGCTACGATCCTCAATCACAGAAAAGCCGGGTTTGGGGCTAATGCCATGAGTGTATGGGCCGTTCCGGAAGAAAAAGGTGAAGAGATAGGTAGAGAGATGGCAGAATTTTCAGCTGTCAGCCACTGTTACCTAAGACCAAGCTATCCTAATTGGCCGTATAACCTCTTTGCTATGGTACACGCTAAAACCCAAGAAGAGTGTGATGAACTCATCGAAGAGATGGCAAAAGAGAGTGGGTTGACTGAGTATGGGAAACTCTATTCTACGGTAGAGTT
>JAYEOF010000184.1:0-1526 GCA_034722695.1 Campylobacterota bacterium | reverse complement strand
GGGAAAGACTATGTGGTTCTACCTGCTGCGCAAGACCATAAAAGACTACTCAATAACGATGAAGGTCCAAATACAGGAGGTATGGGAGCCTATGCACCCACACCACTTGTCAATGATGAAATTTATCGTAAGTTAGATGAGCGAGTGATAGAGCCAACCCTTAAAGGGATGGAAGAAGAGGGTATGCCGTTTACAGGTGTGCTTTTTATTGGTGTGATGGTTGTCAAAGGTGAGCCTATCATCCTTGAGTATAATGTGCGTTTTGGTGACCCTGAATGCGAAGAGTTGATGCCGTTGCTTAAATCACCTGCAAGTGAGTTGTTTTATAAAGCAGCGACAGGTGACTTGAAAAATGCCAAGATAGAGTTTCATGATAAATATGCAGTAGGTGTAGTGATGGCAAGTAAGGATTATCCTTATAAAAGTACACCTCCAGCAGAGATCATTGTAGATGATATTTACCATGAAGAACTGAATGAAAATGCACATATCTCTTATGCCGGTGTGGACCGTGGTGATGATGGTAAACTTTATGCAACGGGTGGTAGAGTGCTCGTTTGTGTAGGTATTGGTGAGAGTATTAAGGAGGCACAGCAACGTGCCTATATGTTAGTAGGTCAAGTTCATTTTGCAGGAAAGCAGTGTCGTACAGACATTGCTTATCAGGCACTTTAGGCGTCTTGATGGCTGAGTCAACTTCTCTGCCTATAGCAAGTGTACAAAAGAGAATAAGTGCATTTGTTATAGACGACCTTATGGTAGCACTTTTTTTTCTGGTCATTTTTTATGATCAACTGCTTGCTATTGCTGCTCAGACATCCGGTGTGATGTCAGCTGAAGAGATCACTATGATTCAAGAACAATTAAGACAGTTCAGCGTTGATAATCTTGTCATTATGCTCTCGATAAAAGTTCTTTATCATGCAGTACCTGTTTGGCAAAACGGAATGACTTTAGGTAAGTATATTATGAAGATACGAGTAATTGATCTTAAGACAGGATATCGGCCGTCATTACTGCAAGCATTTTTACGTGCACTGCTTCGGATCGGAAGTGAAGTTTTTTTCTATCTTGGTTTCATTATGGCGTTTATGATGCCTCTCAAACAAACCTTTCATGATAAACTTTCAAACTGTGTAGTGATCGATGCATAAAATTTTATTTTTTCTTTTGTTTCTGTTAAGTATGCAAACAGTGTATGCTGCAGAAGAAAAGAATAAAATAGAAGTCACTGCAAATCATTTAGAGACAACCGAAACAACCGTTAAAGCTACAGATGGAGTTGTGGTCTATTATCAAGACTCTGTGATCAAAGCTTCTTCTGCTTTTTATGATAAAAAAACCAAACTGCTTGTCTTGGACGGTAATGTTGAGATGATAGGTTACATGGGTACCAAAGAACATATTAAACATTTAGAGATACAGACAGAGAGTAAAAAAGTTACTTTTGAAGAACTTTTCTTTGTGAGTGAAAATGATGTGTGGCTTTTTTCTGATACAGCAGAGCGTCATGAAGGTAATTACAC
>JAYEOF010000183.1:0-1527 GCA_034722695.1 Campylobacterota bacterium | reverse complement strand
GTTTATCATCATCAAAATCCTGAATTGCATAACGCATCAGCATATGTAGATCATAATTTTTAAAGTCATACTCTCCCTGTAACAGATACGAAGTGGTATTTGCATACCACTTATACTGAAGCAAAGAATAACCAAAGCCTCCAGTAGGAAATGCTCTCCAAGATGAACTTTTATTATAAGATCAAGGTGATATCTGTAAAAACGCTTTTATACCCTGTTTAAACTCTTTATGCATTTGAAATGTCGGGTCTGGTGCATAACGGAGTTGATGATACTGTTGGTTTATCTTTTTAAGTTCATCAGATCCATGATCAAGTTGAATACGTGTAAAAAACTGCTGCAAACTCTCATCTGCTTTTCTATGATAGCCCATTTCCCCAAGTTTTTTAAGGACAGGTTCAAGAAGACAAAGCAACTCATCTTCACATCTTTGACGTCGCAATAGTCTCCATCCTATTACCGTGGCAAGAATAAGAAGCAATAATACAAAGACGAACTTGACAAGAAACACGATGTCAGATCTCAGATGCTCCAAAAGTTTCATCTGCCTAAAATAGCTGTATTCAAGTATCCATGTCTCGATTTGATACTTTATATAAAGATAATAGAGATTAAGTTGACCCAGTTTAGTTTCATAATTGCCAACTTGTTTCTCTTCTTCTCCCTCTTCTTCCAATCCGAGGTCTATATGTGTTGCAAATACTGTGGATTCAACACGCTTCCATTGTGAATCCAGATAGACTTCAACCCATGCATGGGCATCTTTTTCTTTAACGATAAGATAATTTTTTACACTGTTCTTTCCATCTGATTTATATCCGGTAACGATGCGGGAAGGTACATCACACATACGACTCACAGTAGCAAATGCTGCTGCAAAATGGACACAATATCCACTCTTCGTATCGAAAAGGAAACTATCGGTACTATTATTAAGATCCAAAGGCTTTGGTCGGAGTGTGTAGGTAAGTTTCTGTTCTTTAAACAGACTCTCTATAGCTGTAACTCTTTTTAAGGGTGTATCAAATTTATGCAGAATATCTTGTGCCATATTTTGACTTCTAGGGTTGGCACTTTTATCGTAAGAGAGTGCCGCATCCATGGTTCTGCGATCTAAAGCTTTTTTAGTCTTATCACTAAGATTTGACGTGGCTGTATAGCGTTGAACTTCAGTAATTTTTTTAACGAGTTTTGTTTCAAGATCAGCATTGATCGTTGCACCTTCCGGTGCCTCAAAAGGCATATCAAGAAGATAGAGCCATCGTTTATCTGTAGGGTAAAGTATTACTTTGTAGATACTAAGTCGTTGCCTGCTATCCAATACCGGGCTTTCAGGATACTCTTTTTTTTGAAAGATAGGTTCCCAGTGATTTTGTCTGTCTTCATAGAGTACGCTTCCTCTAAAATAGAGTTTTTCAGAAGATGGGATAGCTCCATTAAATCCAACTTCCATAACAATACGTTCAGAAGGCACAAGCAAAGCCGTATTATCCAGATGCATCTTACCGTCATGCCCCGTCCTCTTTA
>JAYEOF010000182.1:0-1530 GCA_034722695.1 Campylobacterota bacterium | reverse complement strand
GTTACATGGATATCTCTCACGTAACCGTTGATAAGAATACCTGCCCAGTTGTTTTCATGGGCAAACTTCATGAGGTTCTCTCCTACAACTGCGTAGTGTGCACGGTTGACATCTACAACGGCGATGCGTCCATTTCCAGGTTCTTTTAGCATAGTGATGAGATCTGAATTTTCATCATTGAGTTTCAGTGTTGCTATGGGGCCTTTACATTTTTCAACACCACCGTAAGAGTGATATTCGGGTGAAAGTACTTGTACTATTTCATGATGATCGTCTGATATGTCGGCAGTAAAAAAAGGCATTTCGTTCCTTTGTGGGAGAGTTATTGAAGTGATTATACTAAAAAAAATCTATAATTAGATAGAATTATAGATATAAAAATATATAGATAAAGCAGATAAATGAAAGTAGTAACAGGTGTAGTGGGTAATGATATCCATGTTGTAGCCAACAGACTGATAGACATCTCGCTTGAAGAGCGTGGGTTTGAAGTCTTTAATCTCGGGGTCAATACCTATCTTGAAGAGTTTATGGATGCAGTGATAGAGACTGATGCGGATGTACTGTTAATCTCATCATTGAATGGAGAAGCAGAAGGTTGGTGTCGTGATCTTCAAATCTTAAAGAGTCAGTATGATTTTAACAATGTGACTTTTATGATAGGGGGTAATCTTGGTGTAGGTGAGATGGATCCTACACTACTCGTACCCAAGTTTCAGAATTACGGCTTTGATCTAGTATTTCATCAAGTAGATTTAAATGAAGGTCTTGATCAGCTTGAAGCCTTTTTGGAAGCAAGAAGAGGTGATGACAAATGAGTTCTTTATTACAACGTGAACGTGAGATCATCGTTAAAAATGAGTATATAGACAGATTTGATTTTGATGAAGTAGAAGATTTCATTAAAGGTGCAAGTAAAGATCTTTTCATTTCACATAAATTTAAAACTTCTAATGAAATGCTGGTTCAGCCCCGTGGCGGTTTCCCTACCTATGATAAAGTCTTTCAACTCTATAAAGAGTTTAAAGATGCCAATGTGGATGTCCTTCCTCTGACGATAGACTCCAATACTCGTCTTAATGACTATGCTTCGGCCAAAAAGATGTTGGCACTCTCTGAAGAGAATGATGTCGATATGCTGAATGGTTATCCGTTGGTCAATCATGGCTACAGAACCACACGTAAGATGATCACCCATTATAATACACCTGTAAGTCTGCGTCACGGTACACCTGATGCGAGACTGCTTGTTGAAACGGCTCTTGCTTCCGGTATCTTTGAAATTGAAGGTGGACCGATCACATATCTTCTGCCGTACTCTAAAAACTTTCCTATGGATAAAGCATTTTTATACTGGAAATATGTTGAGCGAGTTTGTGCGAAATATTCCGAACTCAATGAACCTATAAACCGTGAATCTTTTGGACCACTTTCTGCGACACTACAGGCACCGGCGATTGTTATTGTGATCCAGTTATTGGAAATGTTACTCTCTTTGGAAGAGGGAGTAAAGTCTTTCTCTGTCTCTTT
>JAYEOF010000181.1:0-1530 GCA_034722695.1 Campylobacterota bacterium | reverse complement strand
GAACGTATTGTACGTTACATTACCGGTATGAGTGCCTTGGAGCTTGAAAGGCTTGGTCGCATGGCTGCACTTCATGTTGTTGAAGAGGAAAAAGAAGAGATCACCGAAGAGATACTGATAGAACAGATCAACATCATTAAGTATGGACATAAGATCGAAAAACAGATGGTAAAAAACCTTGAAGAGGAACTCAAAATGACAGCCTATCATGAAGCATCGCATGCTGTGCTCTCCTCCCTTCTTTTGCCACATATCAAGATAGAGCAGGTGACGATTGCCCCTAGAAGTAAAATGCTTGGTTTTGTCTCTTATAATGCTGATGATGAGTTATCGAATGTTACGAAAGAGGAGTTGTTCAACGATGTTTGTGTATTGCTCGCCGGACGTGTTGCAAAAATCAAAAAAGCGGGAAGTGAACACATGGATAGCGGTGCGGTCAATGATCTCTCTCAAGCTTCACTGCAAGTTTATGCTGCTATCACAAACCTCGGTATGGACAAAGAGTTGGGGTTTATCAATATTGACTCTATTGCTGTATTGGACAACTATTTTTTAAGTCAGCAGATTGAAAAAAGATTTTTACACTGGATGGATGTGGCAAAAGAGCATACGGTTAAATTGGTTGATGAACATTGGAGTACCATAGAAGCATTGGCTCTTAAACTGATAGAGCAGGAGATCGTTGAGAGTGATGAGCTCTCCGTGATCATAGGTAAGAAAAAGATCTCTCATAAGATCCCGGACAGCCTCTAAGGAGAAAGTGATGAAAAAGAAAATAGCACTCTTATTAATGTTTTTAAGTGTTTCGATTTTTGGTGATACAAAAGAAAGCCATTACGATAAAGCCAGAAAAAAAATGGTTGATGTCATTCAAAGGGATGTTGAGTCAACCCGTGGTTATTTGGGAAGAGAAAGGCTTGGAGAAAATGTGATCGAAACGATGGGAATTGTTCAACGCCATGAATTTGTTCTTCCACGCAGCCGGAAGTATGCTTATGAGAACAGACCCCTGTCCATAGGATATGCCCAGACAATATCGCAGCCTTATATCGTAGCCATCATGACTGATCTGTTGGATCTAAAACCTTCAGACAGGGTTTTGGAGATCGGTACGGGTTCCGGTTATCAGGCAGCGGTACTGGCTGAGATAGTCAAAGAGGTATATACTATTGAGGTGATACGTGAACTTGGAATTTCGGCTGCAAACAGACTTGAAAAACTTGGGTATAAAAATATAAAAACACACATAGGTGATGGCTACTATGGCTGGAAAGCTCATGCACCTTATGATGCGATCATTGTAACTGCTGCCGCGGGTAACATTCCTCCACCGCTTTTTAAGCAGTTAAAACCCGGTGGCAAGATGATCATTCCAGTCAAAAGTTTTTCCCAGGTGCAGCATCTTGTTCTGATAACCAAAGAGGTAAGTGGGGCAATGACGACACGCCAGATACTGCCGGTAAGGTTTGTTCCTCTGACCGGAAAACATTGATGTTGTTTTATAGGTGGGTTAGGTAATATGAAACGGCT
>JAYEOF010000180.1:0-1539 GCA_034722695.1 Campylobacterota bacterium | reverse complement strand
ATCGGGCAAGCTGCCAAAACACCCTACTACATCGATACACACATGTTTTGTGGGCTCCATGGACGGGCACTTCCCGTAGCCACAACACTTAAAGCTTCCAACCCTGAACTCACGGTCATCGCTGAAGGGGGTGACGGAGATATGTATGGTGAGGGAGGAAACCATTTTTTACATACTGTCAGACGGAATCCTGATATTGTCCATATAGTACATAACAATATGGTGTATGGTCTTACCAAAGGACAAGCCTCCCCCACAAGTCAAAAAGGCTTTCAAACCCCCGTACAGGTAAAAGGTGTAACAAACGAACCTTTTAACCCCATTTCTGTTGCTTTGGCATTAAAAGCCGGGTTTGTATCACGGGTCAATATCGGTAATTATGCCCATGCTAAAATAGTGCTCAAAGAGGCATTTTTACACAAGGGATATGCCTTGGTAGATATTTTTCAGCCTTGTGTGGTTTTTAATAAAGTGAATACCTATAAATGGTTCAAATCCAATACCTATGAGTTAGAAAGTACTTATGACAATAGTAATCTCTCTTCAGCTATGCAAAAAGCTCTGGAAAATGACCCGATCCCGATCGGTATTTTTTATCAGGCTGAGTCTGTTACTTTTGAAGAGCATTTCAGAGAAGATGAAAAAGAGGCACTTTTCAACCTCTCTCATGATCTTGGAAGAGTGCAAGAAAGATTTGAATTGTATTGAAACTTAAATATGTATATTGGAGCTGGAACTTCAATATAGCAAAAAAAGATACAAAAGTTATGTAAAAGACCCCAATCAGTCAATATAATTTTTGTTTTATGAGATATACTTGACCTGCTTGGTAATTTGTGCTATAACTTAAATAAGACAATATATCTCCGAATAAGGATTTAACATGGCAAACGAAGGATTGGATAAAGCTGTCTCAGGTGAGTATCAACTCGGCTTTGAGATAGACATCGAAACCGATATCATTAAACCTGGACTTGATGAGAGTACCATCGCTTTCATTTCAAAAAAGAAAGAAGAGCCTGAGTGGATGCTTGAGCTTCGACTTAAAGCTTTAAAGAAATGGGAAACGATGACAGAACCTCACTGGGCACACTTAGAGTATGAGCCTATAGACTACCAGTCTATCTCATACTTTGCTGCACCCAAACAGGCACCGGACAGTTTAGATGAGGTAGATCCTAAGATCATTGAAGCCTATGAAAAACTTGGTATTCCTATAGAAGAACAAAAACAACTTCAAGGTATAGCAGTGGATGTCGTCGTAGACTCTGTATCGGTCACTACGACTTACTCTGAAGAGCTTAAAAAGCACGGTGTTATCTTTTGTTCTATTTCAGATGCCATACGTGACTACCCGGAACTCGTTAAAAAATATATGTTCTCTGTCGTACCTATGGCAGACAATTACTTTGCAGCACTGAACTCAGCGGTATTTACAGACGGTACTTTTGTGTACATACCAAAAGGTGTACGTTGCCCTATGGAGCTAAGCACTTACTTTAGGATCAATGCACTCAATACAGGACAGTTTGAACGTAC
>JAYEOF010000179.1:0-1542 GCA_034722695.1 Campylobacterota bacterium | reverse complement strand
CTGAATGTGAAGCTTGTGGCGGGCATTGTTGTACGGGGGAGAGTGGTTATATCTGGGCAAAATATGCTGAGATAGAAACAATGGCAAAGTTTGTTAACCTTAGTATAGAAGATTTTGCTACAATGTATTTAAGAAAAGTCAAACATCGCTATTCTCTTGTGGAAAAACAATTGGCACCTGATAATTTTGCCTGTATATTTTTTGAGGAATCAATGAAACGCTGTTCTATTTATCCTGTTCGACCTTTACAGTGTCGTACATTTCCTTTTTGGGAACAATTTAAAAATAATGAAGAAGAGGTAAGAAAAGAGTGTCCTGGAATCGTATAATATTATTTTTTATCACTGTGTTTTTCTTCCATACCGGTGCAGTTCAAGCTAAAGAACTTAGAGTACTGAGTGAAGATGAACTGATCGTTCAGGGGCTTTTATATGAAGAATACAGAGCCTTTGATCGAAGTAGATATGTTTTTGGACAGCTCTACGACACAACAGGGGCAAAAGTGTATCTTTTCAAAGAAATGACTGCTTCATTGTTTAGTAAAACAAATATTGATGAAAGTATAAAAAGATTAAAAATATGGGATGAAAAGCATCCAGATACCTTAGAGGTCAAACGTCTTTTGATCCCTCTTTATCTTACAGCCAATCGCGTAGGAGAAGCTAAAACAGAGGCAGAATATCTTCTTGAAAGATCAAATAAAGCAATGGATATGGAACTGGCTTCAAATCCTTTTCTTTACACGGGTGAGTTTAAAAGAGCATTAGATCTTTTGAGTAAAGTATATGAACAAACATCCAACGAAGATGTGCTTTTACGTATGGTTATCATTATGGATGAATATACCAATGAACGAATCAAGGCGATACAACTTTTAGAAACACATCGTCATATGAATATCGTAAGTAATGATGTCTATTTTAAGCTTTTGGAACTCTATGTAAAAGAGAATAATGTAGATGGTCTTTTAGGTATATATAAAATACTTTATGACCAAGATAAGGATGAAAGATATTTAAATAAGATCATCGATGCATATGCTTATAAAAGAGATTTTGATGGTGCTATCGGCTTTTTAGAAAAGAATAATACAGGGGAGAATATCCTTTATGAACTCTATAAAAGAAAAAAACTTTTTGACAAAGCATACCTACTTATAGATCGTCTCTATGATGAAAAAAAAGATGCAAGATGGATAGCAGAAAAAGGTGTGCTGCTTTTTGAAAAGTCAGAAGATAAAAATGATAAAAAAATGATAAAAGAAGTGATCTCATATTTTGAAAAAGCTATCGATCTAGGGGTTGATGACAGTATTTACCTTAACTACTATGGTTATACACTGATAGATAAAGGGGTAGATATAAAAAAAGGAATTAAGATCATTGAAGATGCCTTAAAACAGCAGCCTGATAATACCTATTATTTGGACTCATTGGCTTGGGGTTACTATAAGCAAAAAGAGTGTAAAAAAGCTTACGAAATGATGAAAAGAGTGGTAGATGAAGAAGGACTTGATGAAAAAGAGATCATTGAGCATTGGGA
>JAYEOF010000178.1:0-1546 GCA_034722695.1 Campylobacterota bacterium | reverse complement strand
GCTTCCAAAAAGAAGCCAAAAAGCATGATCACAACAAGCAGACTGTACCATGTGGCACGCTGCTTGAGTCGTTTACGTGTCTGATTGAATGTTTGAAAAAAGTTCATCACTAATGCGTTCTAGGGTCGTTTTTCCCTCTTTAAATTTCAGACGATGCTTACAGACACCAGGAATGATCGCCTGTATATCATCAGGTACAGCATAAGTGCGCCCATGCAAAAGAGCCCATGCACAAGTCATATCTCTCAAGGCAAGTGCCCCGCGTGTAGAGAGTCCATAATAAAACAACCCGCTTTCACGTGTAAAAGCAATGATCGCTTGCAGATAATCCAACAAAGCATCAGAAAGATGTACTTTCGTCACATCATTTTGGATCATTTGAATACTCTGTGCATCTAAAAGTACTTCACTCTTTTCTTTTTCTTTTGAATCATTGTTGGCTAATATCTGTCGTTCAGACATATGGTCAGGATACCCGATACCAAAAGAACAGATAAAACGATCAAGCTGGGAATGAGGCAAAGCAAAAGTACCTACCTCTTCAAAAGGATTTTGCGTACCCATCACAAAAAAAGGCTCTTCGAGTTTATAAGCAGTACCGTCAAGTGTGACTTGATGCTCTTCCATGGCTTCAAGAAGAGCAGACTGGGTTTTTGGCATAGAACGGTTGATCTCATCTGCAAGTAAGAACTGTGTAAAGACAGGCCCTTTTTTAAGTACAAAACGACTCTGCTTCTGGTCAAAATAGTTAACACCCAAAATATCAGAAGGAAGAAGGTCACTGGTAAACTGTATGCGTCCCAGATCAAGTCCGAGTACATGGGCAAGTTGTTTCGCCAGTGTGGTTTTCCCTACACCGGGGATATCTTCAAGCAATACATGCCCTCTGGCAAAAAAGGCGGCAAGGGTCATGGTAATAGCATGACGTTTGCCTATCAGTTTAGACTCAACAGCATCAACAATAGAACTAAATTTTGGATCAAGATTTTTCATATGTTATCTTATCATAAAGAGTGGTTAAAACTGTAGATTATTTAAATAAAATTATAAAAAGTCCACTTTAGAGCGTCCTTCAAAGAGTGCCCTAAAGTAAAGCAGTTTACAGCTTCTTCAAAAATGCAGAAATGATGAAGATCATAGTTCCGTTTACACGTCCTTGTATATGCGTAGGGTCGCCTGGTACCATACGGATATTTTTTACTGTTGTACCTTGTTTAGCTGTAAACCCTGCACCCTTTACCGGTAGATCCTTGATGATACTCACAGAGTCACCCTCTTCTAAGATGGTACCATTGGCATCACGTGTTGGCTCCTGCTTCTCATTTGCCAAACCTTCTTCGGCCCATGCTTTTACATCATCTTCCAGATAAAGCATGTCAAGCTGATCTTGTGCACCAAGTTGTGTCAAGAGTCTAAATGCCATCACCTGAACCGCGGGCTCTGTACTCCACATACTGTCATGCAGGCAGTTCCAGTGTTTCTCATTACTGGTTGGTTCTTCTATAGATGCAGCACATGTTGCACAGATGACAATAACTTCATCTTT
>JAYEOF010000177.1:0-1547 GCA_034722695.1 Campylobacterota bacterium | reverse complement strand
CCTCAGAACAAATAGTCAGTCCAAAAGCCCCAGTCACTGCAACACAGGAACCTTTCTCTTTACATTTATCTTCTTCCGGTGAAAATACCACAGTAAAATTCCTGTCAAATTTTGCTTTCTTAAGTTCGTTACGTATCTTTCTTGCGAGTGCGTCTCCATGGGTCTTCCAGATGGAAGCTACTTCTATTTTGTTGGTATCAAAACGTTTGGCCGAACCTACAGACATGATGAGTTTTTTGTACTCTTTTTTTGCCAGTTCTATCTTGACTTTTGTGGTGTCAGCAGCATCGATGATGATGTCATAAGGCCCAAAGTCAAAAGAAGCTACCCAAGCCATATCCATCTGTTGGTTGATCTCTTTAATACCTGGGTAGAGTTCACAGAGGCGTTCTGTTTTAAGGGCACCTACAGCTTCTGATCCTATCTGTCTGTTTTGGTTCGTTTCATCATAGGTATCATAATCGATGATAGTAATGTCATGTACACCGGAACGGTAAAGACAGTCAAGGGCGTAGCTTCCTACTCCTCCAACACCCAGTATGAGTATCTTTGCTTTTTGAAGTTTGGAAAAATCTTCTTCCCCAAAAAGCATACGACAGCGTTCAAATCGCATAGATTATAGCCACTTTTCTAGGGATTTAATATCATCATAAGAGGTCATATCGAGATGCACGGGAGTGATGGATACATAGCCATCATTGATCGCTTCAAAGTCTGTAGTGTGGCCTTTTGTTTCCATCCATCCTAATTCAGGTAGCCCTATCCAATAGTACTCTTTTCCTCGTGGATTGTAGTGCACTTCAGCATTATGTGCATAGAGACGATTTCCGGCACGAGTGATTTTAAATCCTTTACACTGCGAAGAAGGAACAGGAGGGATATTGATATTCAAAAACTTACGTGCAGGGAGGGGGAACTCACCATCAAAGATCTTCTGTACCAGTGTGACTATGCTCTCTTTGGCTAAGTCATAGCCTAACTCTTTGATACTTTCACCATGATTTTTATAGACTTGAGAGATAGCAATGCCGGGGATACCCTGAAGTACAGCTTCCATAGCCGCAGAAGCAGTACCTGAGTAAGTGATATCCTCTCCCATGTTTGAACCGATGTTAATACCGGAGATGACAATGTCCGGTCTCTTTTCTTTAGTGAAAAGTTTATTGAGTGAGAGAAAGATACAGTCTGAAGGTGTACCGTCATCAAGTTTATAAAAGTTCTCTTCCAGATGTACAAAATGTAATGGCTTGGTCAGTGTAAGTGAGTGTCCACAGGCTGATTTCTCTAAAGTAGGTGCTACTACAGTGACATGACCTAAAGGTTTAAGTGCTTCGACAAGGGCAAGGAGTCCTTTAGACTCGTAGCCATCGTCGTTTGTGATCAATATTTGCTTCATGTTATATACTTTATAGATTATTTTTATCGCTATTATAACCTTTTTCTAAAGAAACATATATGTTTTGGTATAATACTTTAAATTAAAAATAAATTAATCATTTTAAAGGAATAATCGTGCAAAAAGAGCCGATGTTAAGACCAACGTATGT
>JAYEOF010000176.1:0-1550 GCA_034722695.1 Campylobacterota bacterium | reverse complement strand
CTTCAATTTTTTTTTCTTCTATAACAACATTGCTCGCATCATAACCCAACTCTTTAAGTCTCTCCAGTACTGGTGGATGTGTATAGTAAAAGAAGATGACCAAAGGGTGTGACTTTGGAAAGGCTTTGTTTTCGGTGATTAGTTTTAAAAGTGCTGAGACCAAATTTTCTTTCCCGCCCATTTTTGAACCAAATTCATCTGCTGCATACTCATTATGACGGCTTACATAAGACATAAATGGGGTAAATACAAAACTCACTAACGGTAAAAGAAGCATTAACATTGCTATTTGTACACCTGCTTCAGGGATCACTCCCATTTGTGTAAACAGGTCATCAGGCAAATGTCCAAAAAGGTAAAAGGAGATAAAAAGCAAAAGACCCATCATTGCGATATTTTTCCAAATATCACCATGTGAGAAATGACCCAATTCATGTCCAAGAACTGCTAAAAGTTCTTTCTTGTTGAGTTTTTCGATAAGCGTATCATAAAGTACAACCCTTTTGCTCTTACCAAGACCACCAAAAAAAGCATTAAGACGACTGTCACGCTTAGAGGCATCCATGACAAAAATACCATCACTTTTTAGCCCTGCCTGTTCCATAAGTTTAGTGATGGCATCTTTCAGTTCACCCTCTTCCAAAGGGGAGAACTTGTTAAATAGACTCATGAAAAATGGCATGAGTACATTTGCCATGACTGCGATAGAGAACATAAGTACAAATCCCCACAACCACCACATCTCATACTCACTAATGATCCAGGCAAGCACTGCAAATATAGCACCACCAAGTACCACAAACAATCCTGCTGACTTTAGTGTATCGAGTATGAACATTCTAGGTGTCATTTTATTGAACCCAAAATCTTCATCTATCTTAAATGTCTGGTAAAGTTGAAACGGAAGCCCAACTATATAATTTACAATGATAAAACCAAACAGGAAAAGTACCGCTTGCATGATGGTACCTTCTACCTGCACAACAGAAGCAAGAAGTGCAAACCCTGCCAGCACCCACCACACAAACATAAGATAATCCACAAATGTTTCAACCAAAGAGAGCTTCTCTTTTGCTACGGCGTAGTTTGCTGCTACCATATATTTTCCTGCCGGCATAAGTACAGGGTCTTTTCGTTTTTCATCGTTGATGTATCCTATCTGCATAAAAGATATGTACAGTCTCATAAAAGTATAGATAGAATATAAAGCGAGTATTGTTTCTAACATTAAAAATCCTCTTTGTTTAGTAAAAATAATATATCAAGATGAACTTTATCAAGCCTTAATCATTACCTAATTTGTTATAATTTTGCTAACAATTTCTAAGGAATAATCGTGGCACTTATAGACCTCTTCAATATCAAAAAACAATATGACATAAAACTGTTACTCAATGATGTTGACTTTCATCTTAATGAAGGAGAGAGAGTGACCATAGTGGGACAAAATGGTTGTGGTAAATCTACTCTCATGAAGATCATCATAGGGGAAGAAGACCCTACTGAGGGCAAAAGAGTTATCAATAGTTCTGTTCATATAGAAATGCTTG
>JAYEOF010000175.1:0-1561 GCA_034722695.1 Campylobacterota bacterium | reverse complement strand
GTATAACAAAACGCGATATGATCTTAAGATTGGGGATGCTTTCAAACTCATAATCAAGTTGCAGCATAGTGCTTTTGGTATTGGCATACCAATTGTACTGTGACATGGCACGTGTAAAACCAGCTGTCGGGAAACCTCTCCAAGGTGCTACTATGTCACCTTTATCTGCTATTTTTGTAACGCCCAATCTAAATTTTAATGCATCTTGAACCACATCAACTCTTAGCCCGTAAAGAGCAGTATCTAAACTCTCCGGATCACTATAGCCTTGTGTCAGTGTTTTAAGATTTGCACCTCCTATAGCACCTGCGCCATCGTCAAACTGTTGCATATATCTGAAGGCCGGGATGACAGACCAATCACCAACATATGTCCTGTAGTCAGCTTGAACCATCACGGAGGAGAGCAATTCAGGAACAGCCGTATAATTTACTCTAAGTGTTAAATTTTCAATACTGTCATTTTTTGCATCTACGATGATCAGTCTGTCTTCTATACCTCTGGTATTTAGCTCAGACTCTTTCAACCCTATATGCATTCCTGAATCATCATTCTCACTAAAGATCGTGTAAGGATCATTGGCATCATCACCTACTGCCAAGAGATGATGAAAACTAGAGTGGTCTCTTAACTTCTGCCTTGTCAGATACGCCATTTTAAGTGAAGTGTCAGGGATAAATTTGCCACTTAAGGTAAGACCTTCAAAGGTATTGGGTATCATTTTTGTATCATTGCTTTTGGTTAAAAAACTTTCAAAACTCTGTCGTCCCACTTTTACAGAAACATCTTTATGCTTATACTCCAGATAGGCTTGTGCTAAAGAAGTTATACTCTGTTTACCCTCAGTCAGTAGATCATACCTGCTTAAAGCACCTTTACCAGCTTTATACAAATACCCTTCATTATCCTCAAGACTACCAACTGCACCGGTCATATAGACTCCTGCACCCATACCAAAACCATTTAAATAGGCACTCCGATAGATCAAACTACCTCCTATAGCAGCGATAGTATGATCCTCTCTTAGCTTAGTCCCTTCCAACTCTATTTCATTATTCCATTTCCAACCAAAGCTGTTAAAACGTAACCGTCCGTAAAACACACCTTGTGAAAACATATCAGCCAGGGTATCTACCTCACCAGGTACCTCATTATACAAATGAAGCATATTACATTTTAGACTATGTTTATGAGAATCTTCCATCCCATATACCGTACCCATCAAAACTATGAAAAACAATCCTGATCTTAACTGTCTCACTCTTTATTTCCCCAACATAATATCATTGGCTTTTATGATAGCCATTACAGAACTTCCTATTTTAAGCTCCATCTTTTCCAAAACATCCTTAGACACTACAGAAACAATTGTGTCATGGTTACCTATGTCCACCAGCACTTTAGCATTTTGAGCATCTGTATCTATCTGGGTTACTATGCCTTTTAGTCTATTCTCTTCACTCTGTTCATTTTCTAATGTGGACAATAAGACCGAAGATGATTTAAATATCGCTGTGACAGTTTGCTTCTCTTCTATATGCAAGTTTTCTACAGCTTCTTT
>JAYEOF010000174.1:0-1564 GCA_034722695.1 Campylobacterota bacterium | reverse complement strand
CTTAGACCAGACAGCCAGTGATGCGAAAAAACTACTTGTTACTGAAGTAGGAAGTTATACCGAAGCCATTTAAGTAGCACTTCTTTATCCTACCCTTTTTTGGGGTAGGGTCAACACCATCAAGTTAGGAGATTATGGAACTTGGAATCGGAAGGCTCTGCCTCCGCTGTTCAGGACTGCCCGCAGGAAATGCCCTTGGGGTGAAAGTCTCCGTTTTCAAAAAACAATCCTTAACTTAATGCCATTGTGGGGTAGGGTATCTCCCATATTTATTATCCAGTGTATACATTATTCCCTATATATTCTATGAATACCGTTTTTAATATATGATTTTTATCAGTGTATTTTTTTTGCCATGTAGCTGTATAAGGCTATAAAGCTTTTTAGCATTTTTTGGATGAAGTCGGACACAACCATGTGATGCTCTTCGTCCCAGTCTTCGGATAGAGTTCGTACCGTGTATGGCAAAGTTGCCTTTAAAAAAGATCGAGTGCGGCATGGGTGAATTGTGGTAAAGTCGGGAATAGTGCATTTTTTCAAGATATTGCGGCTGATAACTGCCAACGGGCGTAACATAACCTTTTCTGGCTGTGGAGACACGCCACTTATACAGTAGTTCATCCCCTTTGAAAACTTGCATCTGTTGTTTAGAAAGATCAATATGTGCGGTAAGCTGTCTATTTTTACGCTTCTCTTCCGCTATTTTCTCTTCTTGGGCCTTCAAGAGTGCCTCGTGTTTCTTCTTTTCTGCTGCTAACCTTTCACGGTCTGCCTTCTCTTCTTTGATTCTCTGCTCTTCCTCTCGCTTTGCCTCAGCGATTCTCTGTTGTTCTGCCTGCACTCTTTCTTTTTCTCTTTGAATCTTTTCTTTCTCTGCCTGGATCCTTTGCTGCTCAGCAACAGCTTTTTCACGTTCAAGCTTCACAGCATGAAGGGCAGAGAGTATCTCCTGATCCTCACTATCAATATTTTCCAACAAAGCAATGAACGGGTTTTGCTCTTCACCTGCAAATATCGTAGAGGGGCTCATGAGATAGAGTGCTAAAACAATAGATAGAAATTTAAATGCTTGCATAGATCAAAATACTCTCTTCTATTTATATTCCATACTTATCGTATGATGTAGTAAAAAATAGTCTATCTAAAATATACTAAATACTAATAACAATCTGTATTTTGAAAGTTCTGCAATATAATCTTGAATTAAACTCATATTTAAGACAGCGTATTATATAATGAAGCCGTTTATACCTTATTTGAAAGTTAAACACACTGCAAAAAGCTAAACTGCCTGCGAGGGTAGGACAGAAAGCTATGGGTCTCATGCAGATCGCCAAGCCTACTCAGAAATCATTATTTTATCGGTAAATTTCGAAAATATCTGTATGATATGAACGTCATTTTTGATGTTGCGATCTTATCTATGAGGTCTTCATAAAAAGTATGCATAAGGATTTGCTTGAAACCAAAATTTAGTGAACTTTTGTCAGCCTCATTTGAGTTCGAGGACTACAGCCCTTTACATACTAAGATCCTACTTCTCAATGCAATGCTTTTCATTACA
>JAYEOF010000173.1:0-1583 GCA_034722695.1 Campylobacterota bacterium | reverse complement strand
TCCGCCAATGCAGTTGTATCTGTCGTTTTCTCAACTTCACCACTCTCTGCTGATTCCGGTTGTCTTTCAGTCACACCTTCAACTTCATTAAGCTCTATGGTGTACCCTGTAAGCATAGAAGCCAAACGGATGTTAATTCCGGATCTACCGATCGCTTTTGCTTTTTGATCACCTGTAATGTTGATGATCGCTTTTTTCTCATCTGCTTCTACTTTGATACTTTGTGTAATGGCAGGACTCAAAGCACGTGTAATGAAAACTTCCGGGATAGGAGAAAATTCGATACAGTCAATGTTCTCTCCATTAAGCTCTTCGCTTACTGCATTGATACGCACGCCTTTTACACCTACTGCCGCACCGATAGGGTCAACATTCATCTGCTCTGTTTTAAGTGCTATTTTAGCTCTCTCACCAGGAATTCTCGCTGCACCGGTGATCTCTACAACACCATCATCGATCTCTGGGACTTCACTTGCCATAAGTGCTTCCAAAAATTTAGGTGAAGTTCTGGTAAGTTCAAGGAAAAGACCATATTCTGGGTCAACACTTACATATCTAAGGAGTGCGCGGATAGTATCTCCACGTTTAAACTTTTCACCTTTAATACGGTTTCTGAGTGTCATAATGCCTTTAAGTTCACCGATCTCAACATGGGTATTATCCTCTGCATCAATGCGGTTAACTGTACCTAACATTACCGAACCTACTTTTTCTCTATATTTTTCAAATAAATCTTGTTCAACACGTCTTTGTATGTGGTACTCAAGCTCTCTAAAGAGGTTTGCAGATGCAGTACGACCGTGTTCTTCAAGTATGAACTCCTCTTTGAGTTGGTCTCCCAATTCAAGTGAATCGTCAAACTCTTTGGCTTCAGAAAGAGGGATGAAACTGTCTGACTCTACTTTTTCCTTGAACCCTTCTTTTCCTACCTCTACAAAAAGCTGTTCATCATCATCTGCTACAACGGTGATCACTTTAAATATGGAGTAGGTTTTTGTGTCATTGTCAATGATCACTTCAAATGCACTTGTAAAGCTGGTAAGTTTTTTTGCAGTATTGATCAGAGATTCTTTAAATGCTTCCATAGCATTCTCTTTTGAAATGTTTTTTTCATGCGCAATAGCTTCTATAATATCTAATATTTTTTCCATAATCTGTTCCTTTGATAATTATTAGGTAAACTTATTTCAATTAACCGCTACAAGATGTAACATAACAGTGTTAAGAACGTCTAGGAGGTGGTGTTTTTGAAGAATAGTATTATATCTAACCCAACCTTTACAGAGAATAAAGTATAATCAACATAATAATAAGAATAACTAATAAGAGAATTTGAAGGAAATATAGATGAAATTAAAACTTGCTAGAACAACACTTAAGGCGAAACCTAAAACGATTGAGTTGAAAAAAATTGAAGAAGAACTAGCAAACAAATCTATATTTTATTTTGATAAAGACAACTCACATAAAGAGTTAAAAGAATTGATAGAGTATTTTGAAGAAAAAGGCTACAGTGTTTATATGCGTGAAGTAAAGTATGGACTTGATGAGAATGAATTTATCTATGAAGTACATATCATAGC
>JAYEOF010000172.1:1966-7248 GCA_034722695.1 Campylobacterota bacterium | reverse complement strand
TCCCCTCTTGCATTGCCTGTACGATATGTTGAGAAGTTTCAATCGTTTTTCCGGAAAGTGAATAGGTTGGGATCACTAATGCTGCAACTACAGCTACAGTAATACCAATAATGATCTTTTTACGATGACCAAAACGTTTCTCCATACTATCAATTAATGGAGAGATCGCTACTGCTATGATCATACCCCAAACTACTATTGCCATAAAAGGTTTGGCAATTAAATACGATAGATAGATCACCATTGCTATAAGACCTACTTTAATAGCGATCTCTATCGCAAGACTTACTTTTTCTTCTCTTTGTTGTTTGTTTTCTGTCATTAGTAGACTTCCTTTGTTAATTTAATCTATAATATTAGCCAGTTTTATTTCTTTTGTCTATCCTAAATACGAATATAATCAATTTAAGTGTATTCCTTAAGTATAATTAATATTTATAGAAAATTATATCTAAAGAAACTATCAAACTCCCATTTTTACAAATTAGTGAAAATTTTTTATTTACTTTTGATTTTATGTTACAATATAACATAAACTTAAAGAAATGGAGGTAAATAGATATGAAAAAATTACATTTAACGATCGCTTTGGTAGCAGGTGCAAGTATGGTATTAATGACCGGGTGTGCAAACAAAACACAAAGTGGTGCTGCAATTGGTGCAGGTACAGGAGCCGTATTGGGTCAAGTTATTGGTGGTAATACTGGTGCAACGCTTGCCGGAGCAGCTATAGGTGGTCTTGCAGGTGGTGCCATTGGTCATAATGAACAGAAAAAAGATGAAGCAGCCGGAAGATATTAGTATGATCTTCTAGTCATAGCCTCCGGCTCTGCCGGAGGTTATAATTATGATTAATCGTAGACATCATCCATATTGAAACTGTAATCCGGCTCGATCTCCGGGATAGCATCTAGGGCATTTGGATCAACTTCAAGTTCTGATAGATCGAAGTTTTTTCCTTGATAAAATGTTTGCTCTTTAGCATACTTTTCTTCTCTTTTCATTTGCTCTTGAATCTGTTTTTCAGCTCTTTTTGCTTTTGCACTGTCACTGTTTTCAGCACTCTCTTTGGCTTTTGTAGTAGCGTTATTTTCAATATTTGGCTTTGTTTTTAGGCTATCATTGTTTTCAGCACTCAGACCTACGCTTAAAGAGCCTATCAAAAAAATCGATAGAAATAGTTTTTTCATAATTTAACCTTATTTTATTATTTACTTTTAATTATACAAGTATAATATTAATAGAATATTAATACAATTTTTTTACAAAATGTATTTCTTCTGTAAATAGGGAAATAGTGTGTCAAAAAGGCGTAACAAGCACTAAAAGTGGATATTGAGCCTTAGAGGGATGTAACGAGGGAAACCCCTAATCCTGCACTGTCACTTAAAATGATCTCACTTTCATTAAACACAATATTCGTTTCCACAGGATGAGAAGCCAAGAGACTCACCGCATCCAAGTCAAGCATCGTAATCACATCGGCCTTTGCTGAGGCCACATGCACTCCTGCAGCTACTGAGATGGGTCCTTCAAGCATGCAGCCTATCATACATTTGACTCCAAACGCTTTGGAGAGATCAGCAAGTTCAAGGGCTTGTGTGATGCCTGCAGTTTTGGCTAGTTTGATGTTGATATAGTCTATGGCTTGCATCTCAAGTAAAGTTCTTGCATCTTTAATGCTGAAGATGGACTCATCTGCCAGTAGGGGAGTTTGAACTCTCTCTTTGATGTAGCGAAGTCCTTCTATATCGTCTGCTCTTACCGGTTGCTCTATAAACTCTGCAATAATGTTTTCTTTCTCAAGGGCATGAAGTAGGCTGACGGATTCTTTGGCTGTCCATCCCTGATTTGCATCGAGTCTTAGCTTGATATGCTTATCTAAAGCACTATGTATAGATTTTACCCTCTCTATATCTTTTTGTGGATCATCACCTATCTTTATTTTGAGTGTGTCATAGCCTAAACTTACAGCATGAAGAGAGTCTTTTATCATCTTGTCTATCTCCCCCATGCTTATAGTGATATCTGTTTTAAAATGGGTTTGTGTCCCACCAAGCATTTGGTAAAGAGGTTGTTTAGATGCTTTTGCTTTTAGATCATAAAGGGCTATTTCCAGAGCAGATTTAGCTGTAGTATTTTTTAATATCAAATTGTGTATAAGATCTAAAATAGTATCAAGATCTTCTATCTCTTTGCCAATAATATGCGGCTTGATATACTCGATGGCAGCGATCATGGAACCCATTGTCTCACCTGTGATGACAGGTGTGGGCGCACCTTCACCATACCCTACAGAACCATCATCACATTCAATGATGACTACGAGGTCTTCAAGCGCATCTACACGACGCAAAGAGGTAATGAAAGGGTTTTTAAGAGGGGCTTTGAGAGTGCTGGTTCGTATGTTGCTTATAGTCATAAATTACGCTTGCATCTCCAAAGACTCGATCTCCCGTATCTTGGCTCCCAATCCTTTGATCCGTGTTGCAAGCTTCTCTCTTTCTTGCATGATAATATCTTCTTCAAACTCATCATCTGCATACTCCAGATTTTGTTCGTAGCTCTTATACTCTTTAAGCAGTTCAGCTTTTAGTTCTATATATTCAGATTTCTTTTCTAGTTCCGTTTTTTGTTCATCCGTTAATGTTGTCATTTAAAGTCCTTAAGTATTTTGTAAATTTTTTAATTATTTATATATAAAGTCGCTATCTATGCCCATGTGATCTACTCATTCCACCTGATGATCTACTCATGCCGCCTGATGATCTATGTGATCCGCCTCTGCTACCTGATGATCTGTTATAATTCGTATTTCTCGTGCTTGATCTGTTTCCATAATTACTTCTGTTTGCTGTGTTGCCTCTATTACCGGCATTACTTCTATTTCTTGTATTGCTTCTATTTCCGGTGTTACCTCTGTTAGACCTATTTGCATTTTGCTTACGTGTATTACCTTGTCTGTTATATTGACTACGGTTCTTATATTGGTTCTTATTCTTATAATAACCATGATGTCCTACTTGTGCACGATAACGACGTCCGTTGTAGTATCTGTATCCACCGTTATAGTAGTGTCCACTCCTATATCTACGTCCATTATAGTGATAGTATCCACCACGATAATATCCACCATAATAATATCGACCACCATAGTAGTAGTATGGTTGATTGTAGTAGTAAGGATAACTATAAACTGATGCAGCTACAACACCAACACCAAGTCCGGTAGCAAAGGCTTGCTCTTGTGGTGTACAGGCTGTAAATAAGAGTGTTGAACTAAGTGCACCGATCACGGTTAAATGTTTAAGTTTTTTGCTTATCATTCCGAATTCCTTTTAACTTTTATTTCATATAGTATACTAGAAAAGTGAAGTGATTGTGTCATAGAAATAAATTTTTTATAGAAGTACCCTATTAATGTTACCCACCTATCATTTCTAACACTTTCCCTACCATTAAACCGCCAAAAGTACCTACAATATACCCCATCATAGCCATGAGTACACCTATGGGAATAAGGGCTTTAGAGTAAGCTGATGCAAGGATGGGAGCTGAAGCTACACCCCCGATGTTGGCTAACGATGCCACACCTAGAGAAAAGAGGTCAAGTTTGAAGAGTTTGGCAAAGAGTATCATGATACTTACATGTATAGCGATGATGACAAATCCGGCCAGTATATAAAGAGGTGCTTCGGTCAGCTCTGCAAAGTTGGCTCGTGAAGCGATGAGAGCCACTATGAGGTAGAGCATGATATTTGCCAACTCTGAACCTCCGGATATCTTGGCTAAGGGTGTCATGGCAAAGAGTGTACCTGCAAGTGTAGAGATAATGACTATCCACGTAGTGGTGGTAAGAAATGATGTTGTAGGCAGAAAAGATGCTCCATACTGTGCCAGTGCAGAGATGAAGATGGCAGAACCCAACAGGAAGAAAAGGGAGGCAAAGTCTATGGGTTTTTTCTCGTCTTCTTTGAGGGCCAGTCTTTCTCCCACTTCATCTATAACTGAGGTGTCGGCTCTACTCCAAAGGTTGAATTTTTTAGCAAAGGGTACTAGGGCCAAGAGTATCATCACCCAAATAGCGTAGTCTATGGAGTCGATGAGCAGGGCGTACCCCATAGCAGAGTCTGGTAAGTCCAATGCACCCTGTATGGCTACCATATTTGCTGTGCCTCCCATCCATGAGCCGGAGAGTGCTGCAAAAGGTTTCCATGAGTTAGGCTCAAAGTAGGTATGGAAGAGGGTAAAGGTACCTATGAATCCTATGGCAATGCTCACAGAGGCTAAAAAGAAAGTCAGTAACATTTTCTTACCCAGTTTAAAGATCTCTCTCATATCTGCAGAGAGTAACATGAGAAATATCATGGCAGGAAGTAGGTTGGATTTGACTGTTTTATAGGTAGCTGTCACAGACTCGCTTTTTTGCCAGAGTCCAAAGGTAGAAAAGAGCATTACCACAAAGTAGATGATAACGATGGAGGGGAGGTACTCAAAAAGTTTATGTTGGCTCTTTTTCTCGCTGTAGACGATAGCAGAGCCTATCATTATTAGTAGAGCTAAGTAGGTGAACCCGTTTTCTATCATTTAAAAAGTCCCAGTCCCAAGGCTCTTATCTCTTCACTTTTATGAAAATCGAATGTTTTATATTCTTTAGTATGAGGTTCTAAAAGATAGATGTTTTTACTTGAATTTCTAATGTGTGTTTGTGATTGGTTGTAAATGAGTAGTCTCATGGACTTTTCAAACATTTCCAAGACATTAGAAGTTTTGAAAAAGTTATCGGGCATCACTTTTTGAAAGGCATTTTTACCCAGTACATCTACGGCTAGGACATCATCAAAAGTGGCTTCATTGATACCCAGGTTTTCGCACAAAAACCCATCACCATAGATATCACCATCTATGATGTGCTCTTCAAATACCCCGGGTATTGCCATGGTACAAAGTATAGCATCTTTAATGGATACATTATCCTCAGCTGTAAATACTCGCTTGTTTCCATTTCGTAGATTGGTTACTATGAGTTTTAGAGGGATTTGTGTATCTTTCATTTTTCTATCTTGAAAGATCTCATCAAAGATTTGTGCTATTTTGTCATTATCGACTATAGCATTACCCGAAAAGGAAAATTTTATCCAGTTAAAGACACCGGCAAAACTTTTGATGCGTTCATGTATCTCTTTCTCATTCATCCCTATGGCCATACATGCCCCGATGATCCCACCCATGCTTGTACCCACTATCTCATTAGGTACTATGTTTTGTTCTTCAAGGTCATG
>JAYEOF010000172.1:0-1866 GCA_034722695.1 Campylobacterota bacterium | reverse complement strand
TATGGTGATATCTATATGAAGCAAAAACAGCATACGGATGCTGTGACAATGATGGGTCAGACGCAACCTGCCAAAGATGTGATCAGTGAGTCCTGGATCACATCAGATAAAATAGTGATCCTGAGTGAAAATCAAAAGGTTATTATGGATATAGATAAGAAGGTCATGACTATGGTCAATCATGAACCAAGGTCAATTGTAGATATGCCAATGGATTTTTCTAAAAGTATGGATAAAAAAGGGGATATGTCAGCAGAAGAAAAGGCTGGGTTCCAACAACTTATGGGCACAATGATGCAAATGGACGTGAAGGTGAAAGAGACGGATGAAAGGAAAAAAATCGGTAAATGGAATTGTCGGAAATATCTTCAAACTATAAATATGGCAATGGGAACAACAAAATCTGAGATTTGGGCAACAGAGGATATCAAAGTTGATGGAGACCTATATGCAAAATATTCTGTTGGGATGCTGGCACAGATACCTGGTATGGGGCAAAATATGAGTACAGTCACGCAGGAACTTAAAAAAATAAAAGGTGTTCATGTTTATTCAGAACAAACCATAACAATGATGGGACAAGCTATGAAATCCTCTATTGAGCTGATAGAATTCAAAGAAGGAAAAGCACCAAGTAATGTATTTGATCTGCCGGCTGAGTATAAAAAAACGGGTGCTTTTAGATAAAACAGAGCATGTGAACTACTATTTCTTACGACCCTCTGGCTTTTTCTTTTTTTGAGGGTTTTTACTTCGCGATCTTTTTTCCATTCTTTTTTTATGGAAATCCCAACCGCCTTTTCTCTCGATAAGTGATTTTTTCTTTGGCTGTTTCTGACGTGGCTGTTTGTCTGTCAGCTCAAATGCAGGGTAGATCTCTCTTTTGATGTTAAGACGCAGATGTCTCTCTATTTTTGAGAAAGTATTATAATCTATCGTGGTTAAAAATGATATGACCTGTCCTTTGTGACCGGCTCTACCTGTTCTTCCCACCCTATGGGTAAAATCATCAGTAGTCTCTGGCAGATCATAGTTGATGACCATTTCAAGTTCTGGAATATCTATACCTCTTGCTGCGATATCTGTTGCGACCAGCACCTGGGTTTTTCCACTTTTTAAGAGGGCCAAAGATTTTGCTCTGCTCCCTCTGTTAAGATCACCATGAATGATAGATGTTCTTATCTTCTTGCTTTTCAGGTACGCATAGATCTTATTGGCTGACTCCTTGGAAGAGGCAAAAAGCAGTATCTGTTCCAAATTTTTATCTTCTATAAGTTTGGCTACCAATTCAGCTTTTCTGGCTTTATCTACTTTATAAGCTCTGTGAACTATGAAATCTACAATATCTCTTCTCTGACTCACTTCTACAATGGCAGGATCAGTTAGAAACTCTTTTGCCAGCTTTTTAATGTTTTGTGAGATCGTTGCTGAGAACATCAGTGTCTGTCTTGGCTTCCCACAGTAGTTTAAAATGGCTTTGATCTCATTAAGGAAACCAAGGTCAAGCATAGTATCTGCTTCATCCAAGATCACTGTATTGACATACTCAAGATTGATCTTCTTGTCTGCTATCAAAGATTGCAAACGTCCTGGTGTCGCCACCACAATGTCTGTACCTTTTTTAAGACGCTCAAGCTGAGAGCTTTTAGGGATCCCCCCTTGTATTTTTACATTATTGATATCAAGATATTTACCAAAATCATTGATGGAACGTGAAACCTGATCGACCAGTTCTATGGTAGGAACAATGATCAAAGCTCTAATGACTTTTTGATCTTTTTTCACTACTTTCTGAAGTTTATTCAACAAAGGCAGTACATAGGCAGCAGTTTTTCCGGTACCGGATTTTGATGCACCTAAAACATC
>JAYEOF010000171.1:0-7280 GCA_034722695.1 Campylobacterota bacterium | reverse complement strand
AAGCTTGCTACAGAGTCTGCAAAGCCTTATGGTGTCTATGAAGTGAAAGATATAGATGCATATATTGAAAATATACCCATAAAAGCATTTCCCGGAATAGGGAAGGGATTTCAAAAGAGGTTAGGGGAGCATTATATTTCGACATTGGGTGATGTAAAACGACACAGATCACTCTTTTACTCATGGAAAAAGCCGGGTATTCAACTCTATGGCCGTGTGACAGGAACAGATAATGAGAGCATAAGCAGCAGAGGAGATAGAAAGTCCATAGGTATCAGCCGTACATTCGATGCTATTTATGATGCGGATGAAGTGAAACGTCGTGTGATGATCATGGCACGGCATATTGTATATATGGTGATGGCTATAGAGGTCAATCCTACAACGTATTATCTTAAAGTAAATTATGAGTATGGTGTGAAAGTAAAAAAAAGTGTAACGGTAGACAGAGTATTTTCTGAGACACTTTTTAAGACTATATTGGCTCAAATATATGAAGAGATATCACTTTATGGAAAAGGAGCCATAAAACTTTCAGTCAATGCCTCCAACTTCAGTACACAGCATAAAAAAACGCTCTCTTTGATGGACTTCGATGAAGATATCCACGAAAACAAATTAAGTAAAGAGATACAAAAACTTAGAGACCGTTTTGGGTTGGATATTATCAAAACAGGGGATGAACTGTAAATAAAAAATAGTTATCAATTTTAACCTAAATGATAATTACATTTAGTGTATAATAAATTTATGAGTATATATAAAAACTTCTTTAAACTTAGGCATCATCACGAAGTAGAAGAAAAAGTGCTTCAGGAGCTTTTTTTCTTTGAGAGAAGTACGCTTATTACTCTCATCTTATTGGAAACTATTTTTTTATATATACTCATACCTTTAATTGGTAATAGTATAGCAGCTTGGTATGGTCTTATCGTTACATTAACATTATGGCGATTCTATGATAGTTATGATTTTCAGAAAAACCCACATAGACATACGCTTATTATGTGGCATAAAAAGTTTGTTGTAAAAGTATGGATGACAGCACTTTTCTTATCTGCTTTGGCACTTTTTGTGGTTCCTAAACTCGATGAATATTATCAGCTTTTTGTTTTTATTATGTTGCTTGGTATAAGTGCAGGAGCAGTTAAAACATTATCTGATGATTATCGTACCGCCATAGGATATTTGATTATACTACTTCTTCCTGTCTCTGTTGAAATGTTCCTTCTGATGAGGCCTGATACAATTATCCTTGCCTTTTTATTGATTCTTTACTTTTTTACACAAATCAGTATTATTTTACATTCATATAAACAAAGTCTTGATATAGAAAGACAAAAAGAAGAAATTTCCAAGGTAAAGGAAGAGCTTTTTGAAAAAGAAGAGATGTTACAGCTTTTTTTTGAACAGGCGCCTATTGGGATCTTCTCTTATGATAAAGACTTAAATGTCACTAATTGTAATGAATCATTGTTAACACTTTTCAATTTACAAAAAGAGGAAATTGTCGGTACAGATTTAAATGATCTTACAGATAAAAGATCCGTAAATGTTATTAGGGATTCTCTTACAAAAGGTATACAAACTTATATTGGTCCTTATAACTCCCAAAAAGGTTTGGCGTTCTGGGTCGAAGGTAAATGTTCTCCTCTTTACAATAAGGATGGAATCATCATAGGTGGTATGGGACTCATCGAGGATAAAACAAAAGAGCATATGGCATTACATGAATTAGAGTATCTTGTCTCACATGACTCGTTGACATCTATTTCCAACAGAAGAGGTTTTGATGAATTTATGGAGAAGATGCTTCGTAAGAAAAAACATGCCACTCATCTCTCCCTTCTTTTCTATCTGGATCTTAATCAATTTAAGTATGTTAATGACTCTTTGGGGCATACCTATGGAGATAAGCTTTTGATAGCAATATCAAAACGCTTGCAGAAATTAATAAAACCAAACCTTAATCTAAGTAGACTGGGTGGAGATGAGTTTATCATCGTAGTTCCGTTTGTATCCAAAGAGAAAGACAAAGCAAAAAAGAAAGCAGATCAATATATTGTAAAGATACAAGAAATTTTTGCAGAACCTTTTATCATCGATAACATACAGCTTCATATTAAAACCAGTATAGGTATCGTTATCATTGAACCAAATTCCTCCAATATTGAAGAGATCGTACGACATGCAGATATCTCTATGTATCAAGCAAAGAGATTTGGGCAGGAACATATCTCTTTTTACAATACCCAGTTGGATATTGAACGTAAAAAAACATTTGATCTACAGCATGATCTTGTCTCCG
The DNA here is from genome assembly GCA_034722695.1 of Campylobacterota bacterium. Classification (GTDB taxonomy): domain Bacteria; phylum Campylobacterota; class Campylobacteria; order Campylobacterales; family Sulfurovaceae; genus Sulfurovum. The sequence continues at coordinate 4,972 of JAYEOF010000171.1, read as the reverse complement.
CACTGGGAACTGATCAACTTGAAATCTTTTTTCAGCCTATAGTGAATATCAAGGATGATTCATTACGTGCTGCTGAAGCCCTCATACGTTGGCAACATCCTCAAAAAGAATTAATTTCACCTGTAGACTTTATTCCTATGGCTATTGAATCAGGTGTGATTACAGATATCGGCTGGTGGGTTTTGGAGAAAATATGTTTACATATCTCAGAATGGAAAAAAAATGGTGAATGGAAACTCAAATATGTTTCCATCAATATCGATGCAAAACAGTTACTTAAAAATGATTTTGTTTCTATTTTTCTTGCAAAACTTAAAGAGTATGGGGTAGAGACCAATGATATCAAAATTGAGATCACAGAAACATCATTGATCGATAATTTTGAAATTACTCAGGAGGTCATTAAAGAGCTGCAAAGTCATGGAGTAAGATGTGCTATTGATGATTTTGGAACAGGATACTCTTCTCTTTCTTACCTGAAAAAACTCTCATTTTCTGTTTTAAAAATAGATAGAGAGTTTATTCATGACATGCTCAATAATAAAGAGAATATTACGCTTATACGAACAATTATTAAGATGGGTAAACAATTTAATTACAATATTGTTGTAGAAGGGATAGAGGATGAAGCACAAAGAGTGGCCATCAAAGAGATGGACGATTCCCTCAGTTATCAAGGGTTCCTTATCAGTCCACCGATTCCAGAAGCGGAGTTTAGAAAGAAGTTTTTAAAGAGACAAACTATCTATCATGCTTCTACTATATAGTTTAATCGCTTAAAAAACGATCTGTCCGTCATTTTGCATACGCATCATAATATCTTTGGCTTTTTGGTGTCCCTGAAAAGAGGCTTTTCTACACCACTCTATGGCTTTTTCTTTGTCTTCTTCACAGCCTAAACCCATATCATAGAGAGCACCAAGATTGAATTGTGCAGAGGCATTGTTTGCCAAAGCTGCTTTCTTGAAAAGGACATAAGCTTTTTTATAATCCTGTTCTACTCCTCTACCTTCTTTGAACATAGCTGCAAGGTTGTTGAATGCTTCTATATTCCCACGTTTTGCTGATTCTTCATACCAGAATGCCGCTTCAGAAAAGTTCTGTGCGCAACCTTCACCGTTCTCAAGCATGAGCGCGACTTCAAACTGTGCTACAGGTACTTCTCTTGTTGCTGCTTCAAGATAGTTCTCATAGGCTTTTTTTGAATCATGTACTACACCAAAACCTCTAAAATACAAAAATCCCAAGTAGTAAAAACTTGTCGGTTCTTTTTGTTCTGCCAACTGTGTGTAAAGGGTAAAAGCTCTGTCGTACTCTTTTGCAAGCAGGGCATCATATGCCTCTTTGATCTGTGTTTGCATTATGATTGAAATCCTTCGAGCTCAGCCGAAACTTTACTCATCTTATTTTGTGCATCTTCCAATGCCTGCTTGTTTGTAGCGAGTACTTCAGCCGGTGCATTGGCTACAAATCTTTCATTGTTTAACATACCATTAAGCTTTTGTATCTCTTTTTCCAACTTCTCTTTTTGGCGTGTAAGTTTAGTGATAATAGGAGTCATATCTATTTCACCTGTAGGGAGATAGACTTCTAAGTTATCAGATACATCAGTGATGCTGTTTGCGACTTTTGCATCAACAAACTCTATCTCTACCACTTTAGCTAGTTTTTGTATGAATGGCTTAGCCATCTCTGTATCTATGCTATCTGTATCATCTAGTTTGATGTAGGCTTTGTCTATTTTAGAGTTACCCATGTCTATGACAACTTTTGCACGTCTAAGTGCAGTGATAGACTCTTCAATGATAGCAAACATTTTTTCAGCTTCTACATCTCTTTGTATCTCTTTAGGGAAGTTCATTACCATGAGAGACTCTCCCTCTTCAAGAGTAGTTCCTGAGAGTTTATGGTAAAGGTGGTCAGAGATAAACGGCATAAACGGAGAGACCATTTTGAGTGTCTCTTTAAAGATAGCACCAAGTTCCACAATGCTCTCACGGTCAGCTTTAGAGTACTCAATACCCCAGTCACAAAACTCATTCCATACGAAGTTATAAAGTGTTTTGGCAGATTCATCAAACTTATAAGACTCAATAGAGGCACGAATCTTCTCTACGGCAAGGCTTAAACGGCTTTGCATATAACGTCCAAGTGGTGTTTTGACTTCAATATTTTTAAGTTCAGGGAAAGTCTCAACGTTAAGTTGCAGGTAATTCGTTGCATTGTAGAGTTTGTTGGTAAAGTTTCTAAATTGCTCAAGGTTCTTTGCACCAAGCTTAATGTCACGACCTTGTACTGCCAAGTATGCCAATGTAAATCTAATGATATCAGCGGAGTGCTCTTCCACCATATCAAGAGGGTCAATAACATTACCTTTTGATTTAGACATCTTTGCGCCATGCTCATCACGAACAAGTGCATGCATGTAGATGTCTTTAAACGGTAGTTTCCCCTGGAAGTGTTCCCCCATCATCATCATACGTGCTACCCAAAAGAACATAATGTCAAATCCGGTAATGAGTAGTGAGTTAGGGTAGAAGTCTTCCATGTCGCTGTTGTTGTAAAGTTCAGGTAGTTTTCCATTATTTCCCCAACCAAGAGGGCTCATTGCCCATAGTGCGGACGAGAACCATGTGTCTAGTACATCAGGGTCTTGTGTAAGTTTTTTACTTGCACATTTAGGACAGCCATCAGGCTCATCTGCTTTGTCTGCCCATGTATGAGCACAGTCATCACAGGTAAATACCGGAATTCTATGTCCCCACCAAAGTTGACGGGAGATACACCAAGGTCTAAGCTCATCCATCCATGCAGTGTAAGAGTTTATCCAGTGAGCAGGGTGGAAATTGTTGTGTTTTTTTGTCTCTTTTATAGAGTTTTCAGCAATTTTCTCACTTAAGAACCATTGTGTAGAGATAAAAGGCTCTACAATATTTTTACATCTATAGCAGTGACCTACCTGATGGATATGCTCTTCTATTTTAACAATATACCCTGCATTTTCAAGTGCTTTTACGATGACAGGACGTGCTTCAAGGCGCTCTAACCCTGCAAACTCTCCACAGTACTCATTTAAAATTCCTTTTTCATCAAATACTTTAATGAACTCAAGATTATGTCTCTTTCCTACAGCGTAGTCATTTTGGTCATGTGCAGGTGTTACTTTCACCACACCTGTTCCAAACTCCATATCTACATGAGAATCGGTAATCACTTTAATAGTTCTATCTGTGAGTGGCAAAAGTACATCTTTACCTACGATGTCTGTATAGCGACTGTCATCAGGGTGTACCATGATCGCTGTATCTCCAAAGTAAGTCTCAGGTCTGGTAGTTGCAACCTCAAGTTGTCCTGAACTATCAGCAAATTTATAGATCATCGTATAAAATTTACCATTGACCTCATCGTGTTCTACTTCGATGTCAGAGAGCGCACCATCATGTGTGCACCAGTTGACCATGTAGTTGTTTTGCGTGATCTGGCCTTCATCGTAGAGTGAAACAAAGGCTTCTTTTACTGCTTCTTTAAGTCCTTCATCCATGGTAAAACGTTCACGCTTCCATGCAGGAGTAACCCCAAGTTTACGCATTTGGTGAACAATATTCCCACCAGAGGTCTCTTTTTGGAGCCACGCACGTTCTAAAAATTTCTCACGTCCAAGCTCTTCTTTGGTTGTACCTTCAGCTAAAAGTTGTTTTTCTACAATGTTCTGTGTAGCAATACCCGCATGGTCAGTACCAGGTTGCCAGAGTGTCTTAAATCCATCCATACGCTTATAACGTGTGATGATGTCTTGAAGTGTAAAAGTGAGGGCATGTCCTATGTGTAGGCTACCTGTCACATTTGGAGGAGGCATCATGATAGAGAAGTTTTTACCTTCTTCCTGAATGCCTTTGTTCCCGTCTATCTCAAAGTAACCACGCTCTTCACAGAGTTTGTAGTAATTGTCTTCTACTTCTTTTGGATTATAGGTTGCTTTTTTTTCAGTTGTTTCGCTCATGAGTCATTCCATTTATCGTGATATTATATTGTCGCGATTATAGCGTAATGGTGCTTTTTGTATGATGGTATCATGAAAGAGAGTATTGTAATCTGACTTCTCTCGTGATTAGGGAGAAGTTATGGTGTAGACTAAAGCGAATGTTGATTAATGTTTTGTTGCCGTTTTCAAGATAAGGTATCCAACAATGGCTGAAAGGAATGACCCAAGAAGAATTTATTAATCAAAGTATTGCTGTTGACAATCTTTAAAGATTGAACTAGAATAAGAGAAAAGGATGTGATTATGAAAAAGAAAATTGAAGAAGTTATCAACCATGTACAAAAGTCAGATAAAGTTTCGGAGGAGAACAAACCATTGATCCTGGAAAAGCTTGAGGAGTGGAGAAATGAAGATGATGCTCTCAATGATGTATCCGTAAGGTTTTCAAATTGGTGGATGGAGATGAAACCTATCTTTGATGAACTGGGTTGGAAGTAGTGGATATCTACACCCAGTACACTTATGAAAAGAAATGGATGAAAACCGATCAAAAAGATGCACTGCGTATGATAGAAGAGGAGATGCCAGACACAGATGCAGAAGGCACTCTGAAATACATCTTGGCTGAGATCCAAAAAGGAAAGACCATTACACTGGGTGAATGTCGGTTTAAAACAGAGAATAAAAATTATTGATTTTTCTTTTTTACCTTCCGCAAGAGTTAAGGGAATTTCTAATATTAGCCTTGTATAATATTTTTAAAATTTAACAGAAGAGAAACGACATGAAACTATACGCTCCATGGGAAAAAGCTTTTAAAAAAGTCTCAACTCCATTTGAACATTTCTTACATGCACAAACAACAACAGGTATGGTCTTGATGTTTATGACTATACTCGCACTGATACTGGCCAACTCACCACTTACTGAAACATATGCACACTTTTTTCATACAAAAGTAGATTTTGATGTGGGGTCATGGAAACTTTC
>JAYEOF010000170.1:0-1594 GCA_034722695.1 Campylobacterota bacterium | reverse complement strand
GTTGCAGCTCTTGCAATCATCCGAATTGTATGCTAAACAATACAAAAATATTAGCATAAGAAACCCATTTAAAGCCCTGTATACTGTGCTTTTAGCTATAATATACCTATCATTTCAAAGGGTATATCCATGCAGATCCAAAGCCAAATTATCAACATTATTAATGACAAATTGAAAAACCCTATTTTTCAAACTATCCAACTGATAAATATGAAAACCATTCTTGCAAAAAGTAATTTCTCTAAGAAAGAAGGTGCCGAGGTACATATGGTAGTGTTGCACTTTGTTTATATGCTGGTGATGAATAAAAAGATATCCACCTTCAAGAAACAAAGCAATGACAGCTTCAATAAAGATGTGTATTACAGGTTGCTAGCCAACAGCTCTTATAATTGGAGAAGATTATTATCTCTTTCAACTCTAAAAATACTATCACTGTTGCATAAGATACAAGATTCTACAGCGATCAAAGTATTTATTATTGATGATACCGTAGAGGATAAAGTAGGCAAAAATGTAGAAGGCTCTTGCGACAGCCTTTACAGCAATAAAGAGAAAAGAAAAGTCAGAGGCATCAATGTTGTATCGCTTAATTACAGTGACGGCTTCTCAAATTTCATGCTTGACTTCGCTATAGCCATGAATCAATATGCCAGAGTAGCCATAGAAGATTTCACCAACAAGGTCGATCACAGAAGTAATGCCTACAAACGAAGAGTGGAGACAACAAAAGGTAAACTGCAAATTGCTATCGATATGGTTAAAAGAGCAGTAGACAGCGGTATTTACGCAGATTATCTTCTTGTGGACTCTTGGTACTCCAAACCGGTGTTTTTACAAGAGATGAATACTTTGGGACTTAGGGTGATATCACGTATAGCAAACTCTAACAAGATATGGAATTTTATAGGTAAAGAGAAGACGCTTGAAGCAATATACAACAAGTACAAAAAACTTAAAACAGAAAAACCGGGTCACTATGGCAAAAAGATAAAGTTCAACTATTTTTCTGTTGTAGTAGAGCATAAAACAGCAGGTAAGGTAAAGATAGTTTTTATCAAAACCAAAGAGAAACTTATTCCTATCGTATCTACTGATCTAACGATCAATGATGAAGAGATCATAGAGATTTATAAACGAAGATGGGATATTGAACAGGGATACAAAGAGTTAAGAGAACACTTTGGCTTTGGTAAAGAGGAGAATAGAATCTATGAAGCACTTATTGCAAGAATCACACTCTCGTTCTTTACCTATAATATTGTCAGTTACATCAACCGAATCAGTAATGAACCCAAAACCATTGGAGGACTGTTCAAAGATCTGGAGTGTGAACTTCATACTTTGGCAATAGCCATGAAAACTTTCATTGCTATCCTTGACGAGATAGCTAAAATAGAAGATGTTGTCAACAGAAATGAGGATTTAGTTAGCATTATCGCCGTGTTGCAGGATGTCACTCAAAAAATGCTTGGGTTTAGGTGCGAAAGTTAAGAATTTATATTATAATATAAAAACTACTTTTTTGCATTACATCTAAAAACATTACAAGCTAACATGTTTTATAATGTTTATCGCTGTAGCGATGTTTAAA
>JAYEOF010000169.1:0-1600 GCA_034722695.1 Campylobacterota bacterium | reverse complement strand
AAATCGCCCAGTATGTTTTTGTTATTGATGAAAAAGATGAAATTGCACGTAGAAATATTGATACAGGGTATGAGACAAAACAGTTTAAAGTCATTCAAAAAGGTCTCAAAGACCATGACAGAGTGGTAATGAGCAATTTTATCAAGGTGAAGCCAAAGATGAAAGTCTCTCCTGTGGATATTACAGCCAAAAAAGGAATACTGGCCGTGATGAAAGAGAAAAATCTCTTAGATCTAAGTAACGAAAAATAAGGGATTTTTAATGATTTCATTTTTTATTAAAAGACCGATATTTGCTTCGGTCATCTCCATTATGCTGACACTGGTCGGGCTGATCTCTTTAAAGATACTTCCTATCCAGTCCTACCCTGAAGTAGCCCCACCGTTAATTGTTGTGAATTCTACCTATACGGGTGCCAACGCCTATGATGTGGAAGAGTCCGTTACCAGACCGTTGGAAGATAAACTCAATGGTGTGCAGGGAATGCTCTATATGGAGTCTTCAAGTACCAGTTCGGGGCAGTCGACAATTAAGATCTATTTTAACCCTGGCTATGATCAGGATATGGCTGCGGTGGATGTACAAAACCAGGTAAAACTGGCAGAGCCGCAACTCCCTGTTGAAGTGAAACAAAGAGGGATCGTTGTGCGAAAAAGATCTCCCAATGTAGTGTGTATGATCGCCATAGAAGGGAATGAGAACCCGCGTTATGATGAAGGTTTTCTTGTAAACTACATCACTCTCAATATCTTGGATGAATTAAGACGTATTCCAGGTGTGGGTAAAGCTGAGACCATGGGAGGTAAAAAATACTCTATGCGTATCTGGTTGAATCCTGCAAAACTAAAAAGTTTAGAACTCAATCCTTCTGATGTGATCGCTGCGATAAAAAATCAAAGTAAACAGGCCTCTTTGGGTATTTTGGGTTCTATGCCAAGTGCTTCTGACCAGGAACTTGAATTTTCTCTTACGACCAAAGGTCGCCTCAACAATACTACAGAGTTCGAAAACATTGTGATCAAAAGAAATGTCAATGGATCAGTGGTTTATTTAAAAGATGTTGGTTCTGTAGAGTTGGGTGCAGAGAACTACTCCTGGGGTTCTTCCCTCAATAACAACCCTGTGGGACTCATTGGTATTTATCAGCTCCCGGGTGAAAATGCTTTGGCAGTTAAAGCAAAAGTCGATAAAGTCATGGAAAGTCTTGTCAAACGTTTTCCTGAAGGTTTGACCTACTCTATTCCTTTTGATACCACAGAATTTATTGAAGTTTCCATAGAAAATGTGGTCCATACACTTTTTGAAGCCATTTTTCTTGTGGTCATCGTGATGTATATCTTCTTGCAGTCTATGCGACCTACGATCATCGCGACCATTGCCATCCCTGTCGCGATCATAGGTACCTTTGCTGCGATGAATATGATGGGCTTCTCCGTGAATTTCCTCACACTGTTCGGGCTGGTGCTCGCCATCGGTATTGTCGTTGATGATGCCATACTGGTGGTAGAACAGGTTGAGACTGAGTTGCATGAAAATCCAGACCTGCCTATGATTGAAATTGTGAAACTCTCTATGGACAAACTTGTAGGACCTATTATTG
>JAYEOF010000168.1:0-1600 GCA_034722695.1 Campylobacterota bacterium | reverse complement strand
TTATTTTCTACAGCCTTTTGCAACTATTTTCCCTTTGTATCATTTTGTTTCTCATCTTGCATTGCTGAGAGACGCAAAGAGATCAAACTTGAAACGATGATCGCCATATAAAACACACCGATGATCGCTTCCATATAAACAAAGAACTCTGCCACATGACTGGTAGGAAGCACATCCCCATATCCCAATGTTGTTAATGTCACAAAGCTATAGTAGGCAATGCGTGAGAAACCTTGTTGCCATGTTGATGCCTCTACACCGGAGAATGCACCTGGATCCAAGACGATCAACATGAGGTAAAGCACTGCCCAAATGAGACCTAAGAGAAGATAAAGGCTTAGTGATCCTATGATCTTATTCCCATCAATATCACCTACCAAAAGTACCTGTTTGGCTGCTATAAGAAATGAACCTGTAAAAAATATCAGTAAGATTGACAAAGTAACATAAACAGTTACCTGATGTTCAAAGAATTTTGCCGAGGCTGTAAATAAAATAAAGAGTACTATAAGTGTATAGACAGCCCACATCCATGTTTTTTCACTTTTTAAACTTTTGATACTGACTATAAGCATGAGCATTGTCACAATGGAAAAGATATCCTCACCTATACTAGCTGGATATTCTGCGACTACAGCAGCAGAAAAAAGAAAGACGATGAGTGAAAGAAAGAGATAAATAAAATTATTCTTTTGGTTGAGTTCTTTCATTAAATCTCTTCAGATTTAGTTTCTTCTTCAGCTTCTGCCATCCAGAATCCAAAAAGTGTGTATGCCAATGCAAAGATAACGGCACCGACAAAGAGACCTATCATACCCATGAGCATCATACCACCGATCGCACCGATCAAAATGACCAACATTGGAACATCAACACCTCTACCCATAAGCATAGGTTTTAACACACCGTCACTTGCTCCCACAATAAGCATATAAACAGTAAATACAATTTCAGCTGTCCCGGAACCCTGAGAGAAAACATAAGCGATCACCGGCCCAATAACCAACAGAGCAGGTACTTGAATAATAGTGAGGAACATAATAATAAGCGCCCAGACCATGGCAAGAGGAATACCCATCAATGCCATACCGATCAATGCCAATGTAGCCTGGATCACAGCAACACCGATAACCCCCATTACTACAGAACGTATTGTCAATGTAGATAAGGTCGCCCATTCATCACCTTTGTCTCCCATTATGCGACGTGAGATAGCCCGATAAAATTTCTCAGCGCCTTCAGCGCCTATGAGAAAGACTGCGGCGATGATCATGGAACCGACAAACATAAAGACAGTACCGAGCAAAGCACCGAATTTAGAGAAAATAGTTCCGGCAAACTTTTTGATCTCATCCTTGAACGGTGCGAGTGTTTGGCGTAGATTGTGTGAAGCACTATCCCAGAACGTATAGGCTTTCTCGCCGATCAGTGGCCACTCTTTTACTTTTTCAGTTGGAGGAGGAATAGTGATGTTCCCCTCTTGCATTGCCTGTACGATATGTTGAGAAGTTTCAATCGTTTTTCCGGAAAGTGAATAGGTTGGGATCACTAATGCTGCAACTACAGCTACAGTAATACCAATAATGATCTTTTTACGATG
>JAYEOF010000167.1:0-7345 GCA_034722695.1 Campylobacterota bacterium | reverse complement strand
ACTACATCAGAAGAACTTATAGAAGTTGAGTCTGACCTCTTAGAGTTCATCCGTAATTCTCAAGACCTGCTTTCCAGTGAAGAGTCTGCACCTATCATTAAGCTGGTAAACTCTCTCTTTTTTCAAGCCATCAAAAAAGGTGCAAGTGATATTCATATTGAGAGTGCTGAGAAGAAAGGTGAAGTAAGACTGCGTATAGACGGTGCACTTAAAAAACATATCGATCTGGAAAAAAGTATTGTAAACTTGGTGATCAACCGTATCAAGGTCATCTCCAGTCTTGATATTTCAGAGAAAAGAGTACCTCAAGACGGACGTACTCAGATCAGCATCTCAGGGAAAACACTGGATGTAAGGGTTTCTGTGCTCCCTAACTACCACGGTGAACGTGTGGTAATGAGGATACTCATGGAGAGTGAGCATATTCCTACACTGCAGGATCTAGGTTTTACAAGAGAGATAACAGCAGACCTCTATAAACTTCTGAAGCATGCCCACGGTATGATACTTGTTACCGGACCAACAGGATCTGGTAAATCTACTACACTGCATGCATGTCTGCAGCATATTGCAACGCCAGATAAAAATATCATCACAGTAGAGGATCCTGTAGAGTATAATGCAGACAACATCTCTCAGATACAGGTAAACACGAAAGTAGGCATGACTTTTTCTGCAGGATTGCGTTCTATCTTAAGACAAGATCCTGATATCATCATGGTAGGGGAGATCCGTGACGCTGAAACAGCAGATATAGCTCTGCGTTCAGCATTGACAGGACACCTCCTCCTCTCTACCCTGCATACCAATGATGCGACCTCCGCACTGAGCCGTCTAAAGGATATGGGAATAGAAAACTTTCTCATCTCTTCAACCCTCTTGGGTGTACTTGCCCAGAGATTGACAAGAAAGCTCTGTTTTTACTGTAAAGAGGCAGCTGTACTTCCTGTTGCAACGATGAAGGATATTGACCTCCCACTAGATGGCATCTATTACCAGGCAAAAGGATGCAAGGAGTGTGATTTTACCGGCTACAAAGGTAGACAGGCTATAGGTGAACTTTTTGTCATAGATGACAAGGTAAAAGAGATGATGAAAGATGAGTTTAATGATCATCAAGTAAGAGAGTTTATGAAAAAGAATGGTATGAAAACCATCGCAGATAAGCTTAAAGGAATGCTTCTGTTGGGTGAAACAAGTTATGAAGAAGCTATCCGTGTCGGATTGATGGATGGCTAAGCGAAAAGCTTTTACTTTGATGGAGGTTCTTGTCTCCATCGCTCTTCTTGGTATTATCCTTCCTGCGCTTTACCAAAGTGTAGATATGCTTCGCGATTCCAATCAACACCTTCTTGAGTATTTGGAAAAAGCAAAAAAAGTAAGCAAAGCTACACAAACACTCTATTTGGATATTTTAAGTTCCGACGGCAATATCACTATCAAAAAAGATGAATTTACCAGACTTTGTATGGAGCAGACTAAAAATTCTCTCTATGCACTTCCCATAGCAAAAGTATGCTGGGTTGTATTGAAAAAAGACAATACTTTAGTAAGGATAGAAGGAAATGCTTACGATCTACCTCTAGGTTCAGAAGAGAGAGTAGAGATAAGTCCTATTATGAAAGAGGTAGAGGTCTTTGATGTCTATCACCAAAAAGACAAGATATTGGTTTTGTTACAACAACAGGCAAAAGAACCTATCAGCTTTATGGTACAGGGTGTTTCCAAACCAGAAAAGAAAAAGAAAGAAAAGAAGAAAAAAACCAAAAAACCAAAAAAGAAAAATCAAGCACCTCCAAAAGATATAAATGGAACAAAGTCACCGGTTCCTCCTCCGCTTACATAAAGTAAGCCTCTTCCTTTGAAATTTTGTTACAATAATCCAGAGAATATCTATTTTGAGAGAACAAGGGGGAGTGTTGTATGCAGGAAACATATGAAAAGTTAGGACTATTCTATCTGGGTAAAGATGTAGATAAAACGACAATGGAAGCAACCGAAGCACTAACATTACTTAAAAATAAAAACTTTACGACACATGCTGCTATCATAGGGATGACAGGTTCCGGTAAGACAGGACTCGGGGTGGGTATTATAGAAGAAGCGGCTATAGATAATATCCCTTCCATTGTTATAGACCCTAAAGGAGATATGGGTGACCTCTGCCTCACTGATCCAAATTTTTCTTCCACTTCTTTTGAGCCATGGGTAAGAGATGAAGCCAAAGCTAAAGAAACAGATGTGGGAGAGTATGCCAAGAAGATATCTGCTATATGGAAAGAGGGTATTGAAAGTTCAGGACAAAATAGTGAACGTGTAGAGAAGTTTCATAAGGTAAAAAAAACCATCTATACACCTGGAAGTTCTGCTGGTGTAGCTATTAACATTATGTCTTCACTTGAAACACCCCCTGTGGAGATCATGGAAGACAGCGATACTTTTGCTTCCTATCTCAAAAGTACAACCACCTCTTTGCTCTCTTTAGTAGGCATAAATGCTGACCCTTTAGACTCAAAAGAGTATATCCTCCTTGCACAGATCATTACAAAAGTTTGGTTGGCAAATGAAGATCTGAGCATAGAAGGTATCATAGGGAAGATCATCAACCCTTCATTTAAAAAGATAGGAGTGCTTCCTTTGGATGACTTTTATCCACAGGATGCTCGCTTTAAGCTTGCGACAAAGTTCAATGCATTGCTTGCAAGCCCCGGTTTTTCACTTTGGCTGCAAGGAGATAGTTTAGATATCCAAAAGCTCCTTTATGATGAAAATGGCAAGGCTAAAATAGCCATCTTTTCTATTTCCCATCTGAATGATGAGGAGCGTATGTTTTTTGTCACACTGTTACTCAACAAATATATCGCATGGATGCGTCGACAAAGTGGTACGTCAGCTCTAAAAACACTGCTCTATATGGATGAGATAGCCGGGTTCTTCCCCCCTAGTAAGAACCCTCCGAGTAAAGAGCCTATGCTGCTTCTCTTAAAACAAGCCAGGGCTTTTGGTATAGGTGTTGTTCTCAGTACACAGAACCCGATAGATCTGGACTATAAAGGACTTTCAAATATCGGGACATGGATCATAGGACGACTGCAAACGACACAAGATATCAATAGAGTGATAGACGGACTGGGAGGAAAGGTAGGTTCCAGCTTTGAGAAGAGTGAGATCAGACAGCTATTGGCAAATCTAAAAAAGAGAACCTTCTTCCTAAAAAGTGCACACTTGGATGATATACGTCTTTTTACTACACGTTGGGTCATGAGTTATCTCAAGGGACCACTTAAAAGGGATGAGATAGCAACACTTATGCAAGAACAAAAAGAGGTACAGAGTATAAAAACAGAAACAGTAGAGACACTTATTGGAAAGAGTGATGTACTTGAAAGTTTTCAAACGATAGATGACTCTATTCCGCAGTATTATGAACCAGATGCAACACAGAAAAATGTTTTTTCTCCAACATTAGGGGCAAAGGTAGCTGTACATTTTTACCAGCAGCGTAGGGGAATTGATGAGGAGAGAGAACTTCATCTCTTTTTAGCATTGGAGGGGAAAGAACAAAGCCTCTCATGGGAGAGTGCAGTAGATGAAGAGTTAGATTTTACGAACTTCCCTCATACTGCACCAGCAAGTGCAAAATTTCATGGACTTCCTGACATTGTGTTAGAAGATAAAGGGTTGAAAAAAGCGATCAGAGAACTCAAAGAGACACTTTATCGAGAAGAAAACTTAACGCTATTGCGTTGTGCTTCTCCTAAGTTGGAATCAAAGGTAGAGGAATCTCAATCAGATTTTGTAGTGAGGTTGCAAGATGTCTTACAGGAGAAGAAAGAGCTAGAAATAGAAAAGCTGCAGGCCCGTTATGGTACAAAAGAAAAAACACTTCTAGATAGACTCTCTCGTGCTAAAGAGCGTGTAGAAAAAGAGTCATCAGATTCTACTAACTCCATGATAGAAACAGGTATTGCTGTCCTCGGGGCACTTTTTGGAAAAGCAAGTCCTACAAAAATAAGTACTGCATTACGAAAAGGCTCTAAAGTACTTAAAGAACGTGGAGATATGAGTCGAGCAGAAGAGCGTATGGTAGCTATACAAGAAGATATGGAAGCTTTAGAATATGAACTAGAAGATAAGATAGATGTATTAAATGAAAAGTTTGATGTAGAAAATTGTGAGATAGAAGAATTTAAGATCAAACCACGAAAGACTGATATAGATGTAGAGATATGTGCTGTGGTATGGAGAATATAAAAAATGGGCTTATTGCCCATTTTTAAAAGGAGTGGTTAGCTCTTGCTCCCCGGTTTGATGGCTGTGCTGCCCTCTTTACACATTGGACACTCTTCCGGAGCATACATTTCAAAAGTAAAGTCATCAAGTGAGAAAAGAGGTATATCATTTGGTAAACTGCACTCAGCTTTTGCTGTATCGTTCCCACCGACACGTTTACAAAAACCTCTGTTAGCCAGTGATGCAAAGGCAACAACTTTGCCACCTAAAGCTTCTATAGCTTGAGCAGCTTTGAGTGCAGATCCTCCAGTGGTAATGATGTCTTCACAGATAATGATCTTTTCACCCTCTGCAACTTCAAATCCACGGCGAAGTTCCATACCTCCCTCTTTTTTTTCAACAAAAATAGAACGTACATCAAGGGAACGAGCCAATTCATAGCCTGCAAGTACACCACCCAATGCCGGAGCACATACAGTATCTACTTCGATACCGCTATCTGAGATCATCTTTGCAAGCGCATCTGTCAGTAAAGAGGCTTTTTTAGGATACTCAAGTACTTTTGCACTTTGAAGGTATCTGCGTGAGTGATTACCGCTTGCAAGAAGGAAATGCCCATCAAGCAGAGCATTTGCATCTTTATATACCTGTTCAACATTCATCATTAAACCTTTAAGATATCTGCTTCTTTGGTTTTGAAAGCTTCATCTATTTTTGCAATATGCTCATCAGTGATCTTTTGTACTTGATCTTGTGCTTTTTTAGACTCATCTTCAGAGACCTCTTTCTCTTTTTCAAGTTTCTTGATCTGATCATTTCCATCTTTTCTTACATTTCTGACAGATACTTTTGCATGTTCAACCATGCCTTTCGCCTGTTTTACGATCTCTGTTCTCTGCTCACTTGTCATTGGCGGAAAAAAGAGTTTGATGAAGTCTCCATCATTATTTGGGTTTACACCGATATTTGCTTCTTGAATCGCTTTTTCAATAGCACCTAAAAGACTCTTCTCCCATGGTGTAATACTGATAGTAGTGGCGTCTGTCGCGATAACATTTCCTACTTGAGTGAGTGCTGTCATCGTACCATAGTAATCTACTTTAATATTATCTACGATCCCGGTAGTAACTTTTCCTGTTCTAAGTGTAGCAAAGTCTCTTTTTAAAGCATCTATGCTTTTGTCCATGTTTTCAGCTGTATGTTCAAGGGTTTCATTGATCATAACCATCTCCTTGGTATTGTTTTAGGGAAATTTTACCCTTTTTTACCTTGCTATTAGCCCACTAGGTGATATGTATGTTAGTAATGGTTTAGATAATATGTAGAATGAAGATATCAAGAAGGATAACCTTCTTGAAAAATGATTTATTTAGTTGTGGGTGCAGAGGGTGCTGCAGGAGTTGTACTTGCTGGAGTTGCAGGGCTTGCTGGTACGGCAGGAACAGCAGCATTATTTTTAGGAACGATCGTATCAGCGACAGAACTTTTACTTTCTGAAGTATAAAGATACCCTAAAGCCAATGTATTAACGATAAATGCAAAAGCAAGAGTAAATGTAAGTTTTGCAAGAAAACCTGTAGGTCCTTTTGCTCCAAAAACTGATTCGTTGCTTCCGCTATAGGCACCCAGTCCTATACTTGAGCTTTTTTGTAGTAGTACAGCGATCGTAATAGCAAGTGCCAATACAATTTGTACAATTAAAAGTGTTGATGTCATCGATTCCTCTTTACTTTGTTGAGTAGCCCAAACTGATTTGGGTATAATTTCGGGGATTATACCCAAACTATATTGAAATAGTGATGAAGTGGGAAATAATAGTATATCTTTTAGATTATTTCGAGTTTGAAGTATTTTTTATTAAAGCTATTTTACTGTAGTTGCTTAGCTGGAGAAGATGGGCATCTTCTCCAAAGTTTCTTTTTTAGTCGTCGCCACCAAAGATTCCAAGAAGTTGGAGTAGGGCTGTAAACATATTGAGGAAATCCAAGTAAAGTGAAACAGCTGCATCTACAGGTGAATCATAAGCACCATTTGCAATGTTCTGCGTATCATAGATAGTGAAGAAAGAAAACAAAAGTAAGATACCAGCTGTAATGATCACGTGCATCATAGGACTCTGAAGTACAAACACATTAATTAATGAAGCGATAATAACCACGATCAGTGTGATGAAAAGTGGTTTTCCCCAACTAGAGTAATCAGTTTTACTATTGATCGCAAAAAGACTAAGTGCACCAAAAAGTACAGAAGTCATCAGGAAAGCATTTCCGATTACCGCACCATTACCTGCACCAATAAGTGATGCCAAAAGTGGAACCAGTGAAACACCTGTTAAAAAAGTAAAGAGAAAAAGCATTGCCAAATTAAGTCCCGGCTTACCTCTTGACATACTGAGTCCAAAGAAAAGTATCAAAAGTTCGGCACCGAAGATAAACCATTTGTATTGCATTACAATTTCTGCATAAGGCATGGTCACATAAGCCCCTGCCGCTGCTGCGATCATACTTGCCGCCAAAAGTTGGTAAGTCTGCTTCATAAAACTTACTGAAGCCCCTTCTTGTACATAGCCAGCATCTGCTGACGTATAGTTTCTATCATATAAAGCCATGTTATTCCTTCTAAATTATTGAATTTAATGGAAGTATAGTGCAGTCAGATTAATCTAAGGTTAATAGCTGGCATTACTCGTTACTGCGCTGTTCTTGAAGCTGACTATACTCTGCTTTTGCTTTTTCGGCTTCTGTTTGATTGGATTTTATTTGATCTTGAGCTACAACTTCTTTCGAAGAGGAGACCTCAGGAGTTTCCATACATCCAGAAATAAATAATAAGATAAAAGAGAGTAAAAATAATCGCATAGTGTATCCTTGATGATAATTAGACGTTATTGTAAATTAAGTTGTCTTAAAAAATGATATAAAAGATTTATATCTTATATATAATGTAAGAATAAGTGAAATATATAAAAAAATTAAACAAATTTGCAAAAACCCTTGACAAGAAGAGAGTTCGGTGCTATAATACGCGTCCAACAACACATGGACCACTTACGAGTTGTAAGCGAGAGTGTTATTGAGTGATCTTTGACAACCAAATATAAGTAAACAAATCA
>JAYEOF010000166.1:0-1615 GCA_034722695.1 Campylobacterota bacterium | reverse complement strand
TCATATGAATTAAGTTTTTTATACATGTTAGGGTCTGGTGTTGAGTGTTTTTTGAGTAGTGGTTTAGTTTGGATAGCTAAAAGGAAGTGTATATGAGCACACTTCCAATCTCTTATTTATTTGTCATTCATAAAAACTTCTACAGCATCTTTTGGTGCTATAAAATCAAAGTCTTTCGCTGAAATTCCCTTTGCATCTTTCCAAATGATAGTCGTTAAATGTATGATAATTATGCACTAAGTTCATTGATGATGAAGACAAACTACTCAGAGTTTTCCATGATCATTATTTACTTAGGAAACATAAACTGTACCTGTTCTCTCATTTACTACTTTGCCCCGAATTTATCTGGTGTTTAATCTTTAAAATTGATAATTAATTTCTATACGATGGTCACCATTAGAAATGTCTAGATATTGATTCCAGTTGGCAAAATATCGTATATTTGTTCGAGGATTTATCTGGTATGATATAATGGCTTCATGCAAAAGAACACTGCTATGACCGGAAAAACCATGATCTTTGTAAAGATCAGAACCAGATAAGGTTGCATTCCATATAGGGTTGTAGTTAAGCCATATTTTGTCTGTCACAGTAAATTTACCATACATACCAAGAGTGGCAAATGTCCCAGGAATTGAATAGCCACTTGCTATTGTGCCGTCATCTTGCAGTGCATTGTTGGCAACGGCTATACCCAGACCAGCCAATGGGAAAAGATTGAATCTTCCCATTGGAGGAAGTGCTTGAAGTAGACTGTAGCTAAGTGCTCCTGCTTCACTGTTAAGGTCATAGCTCAAATCTATTTGTGCTCCGCTTCCAGTGGTTGGATTAACAGAAAAATTACGAACTCTTATTGAATCAACACCATTCGTAGGATCTTTACTGGGGTTTGTAGAAAAATCTTCCCATCCTAAGCTATCACTAAATATACCTTTGACCTCAATAATGTTCATTGCCATCTTATCTGGACTACCCGTATCGTAGCTTTTTGCTAGTTTAAGATTAATACCTCTGTTGGTTACACCAAAACCTGCCATCGAAAAGACTGCAAGAGGGTCAGACATGTCTGCAAGCCCATCGTCTTTGGTAGTCTCAGCATCTTCAATTACATCCTCAGCCTTAGAGACAAGATCACTGTTTGCCATTGCAGACGCACTTAAAAGCACTGCGAGCGAAGCTATTTTAGCCACGCTGGTCATTTGATTTATTTTCCCCATTGTATATTTCCTTTATTATTAAAAATTTAACTAGATTATACTCTTTTGCACTAGACGTTGTCTATCCATTTTTCGAAAATCTTAAAAATGAATGCAAACCTTATGAAATTAAGGTTTGCTGACTAAGAATAGCCAAATGAGTAACGTGTTCCGTGAAGGCTTTTAGCCTAAAAACGCATCTGTAAAGATGTTCCCAAAATCGTCGCTCTGTCTATAGGCAATGCCGAATCAACCACCTGTGCATCGAGTGTCAAATGAACAGCAGGAGTGAGTTCGACGTTGTAGAACGCTTCCCAGGCTGTGGATGAATCTTGGATTCCAATAAAGTTAAGGAAACGCCCTTTATTTATACTGTTATAGCTGTAAGCGATACCCATCGCGTCATTATCTCGACC
>JAYEOF010000165.1:0-1616 GCA_034722695.1 Campylobacterota bacterium | reverse complement strand
GAAGAACTGCTTCCTCCACATCCGGAGATGAGTGTGATCATTGTTAACGATAGTACAATGCCTATCAGTTTATGAAATCTTTTCATAAATATCCTTAATATAATTGCATGTTGCTCTCAAAAGAAGTATAAATTCATTTTGGTAGCCTGGCGATCTTAGAAACTAAGACCCATAGCTTTCCGTCCTTGTTTCACAACAAGTTTGGCACAACAAAATAAGTTTGAATTAAATAGCATTTGTAGATATTACAAATGCTATTTAAAAATATCTCTTGACTTTTACACTCTTATTATAGTTGATATTACATTAAAGCTACCTCTTACTATAATAGGTATAAAATTGAGCATATACTTACTATTTTATATTATAGTATTGAATATTTACACACAAAAGGAGCCTGGGTTTATGCGTAAAAGTTAAGATACCAGTTCACTATGATATGAATGTACAAAATTGATTCATTTTGGCACAGATATAGAATACTCTCAATGAAGGAAGTAGATAGAATGGAAGATAAACAATCACTATTAAAGCGTATAACTCCAGTAGCGATCCTAAAAGCTAAAACACCTGAAGCAAGAAATTCTATCTATAGAAATTGTCTTGGTGATGAGATCATCGGTATTTGGAAATTTCCATTTCGCATAGGAAGAGAGTCACGCGTAGAGAAGATAGATGGGAAACTTGTTTTTTCCGAAAGACAGAAAGTAAGTGACGGAAAACCAAACAATGATATTTATCTTGTTGACCATGGACATTTTTTACAAATATCCAGACAACATTTTCAGATTGAAAAAACTGAAATCGGTTATATTATATCTGATAGAGGAAGTGCTTGTGGGACTATCGTTAATATCAAGAAAATAGGTAGTGAGGACAGAGGTGGTACTGCTATGCTGAAAGATGGAGATATTATCACAGTCGGTGCAGACGATTCTCCCTACCAGTTTGAATTTATCACCTTAAGCTAAAAGAAAACACAAATATACGTATTATAGGGGTTAGAAGGAAATAGTATGATAGATATATTTAAAAGGCTATTTGGTATAAATAAGGAAAAAGAGTATGTTTCAGATCCTCCAGGCAGAACTTTTAAGAGGATTGAGACGGGAAGCTGTTTTGGTTGTGCAGACAAAAATGCAGATGAGAGTAGTATTACCAAAGCAAAACAGAGAAAGATAGACCAGATAAATGAACTGGAACTCATACCGATGTTTACAAGATATTCTTACGAAGATACAAGCAAAAATAATAGTGGCTCTCAAGCAGAAGAGAGTCATCCTGATCCAAAAGTATCTTCCGTCCATGTTGCATTCCAAAAAGAAGTGTTTGCAGAAAAGTGGAACATGACCCATATTACTGAAATTTCATTCACCGTTAATCGTTCCGACTTCGAGGAGTTTGAAAAAATGTCAGGTGTCAGCCTAAGTAGCGACTTCAGGGATTTATCCTCTGAGGGAAATAGTGCTGCGTTCAAAGGAAAAGAGAGAAGAAAAGAGAAAAGAGCAGTATAGAAATCTTTCAAATTATCATTTTTCTTTAACAGTAAAGTGAAATAATAAAATTGGATAGTATACTTTGTGGATTATTAAGGGTGAGTGGCGGACAGGGAGGGA
>JAYEOF010000164.1:0-7438 GCA_034722695.1 Campylobacterota bacterium | reverse complement strand
TTGATCCCCTGGGCATGGGGTGTCAACGGATGTGCTTCTGTCATCTCAGCAGTTGCTGCAACGCTTGTTGCGATCCATTTTGGGTTTACCGTTGTGATGGTAGTGGCATTGCTTTTTTACCTTGTAGCTTATCTTTCCTTTCCCTCTTCAAGTAAAGAAATAAAATAGATATTAGAGCTCCTCATATGTTATTTTAAATCATATATATTAGTAGAGGGAGAAATACAAAATATCTTGTAAAGTGATATAATATCTTTTTGTATGACTGTTTCAAATTCTAGGGCCTCTGCCGCCTTCTTAAGTGATGTGATAACATCAGGCTCCATGGTAGTTATCTCAACCAATAGATCCCCTTTGTATCCAGTGTAGCTTCGTATATCAACAATATTAAATTTGAGTGCCTGTCGGATAATCTCTTTTCTCTGATCACTCATATCATGTCCTGATGAAGTGAGACTGGATGCAGCTTTTCTTTCTGACCAGAGGTCTTCGTTATGTTCAGTTTCATCCGAGGGATTATCATTCATTTTATATCCTTTATAGTAAATCAACTGTCCATATTATAACACACTGTATCAATAATTGGCACTTAAGTTGATCGAACAGAAGATAGTTTGTAGCCTAAGATGATATTGATCTAGTATTATCTTGAAAAGCAAAACCCAAGTATTTCAAATTGAAGATAAAATATACCGACAGAGACCACATACCCCAAAGCAACTGCCCAAGCATACTTCATGTGTGTTGCAACGGTATAAACACCACGAAGTCTCCCCATGACACCTACACCGGCAGCTGAACCGAAACTTATAAGTGACCCACCGATACCGGCGGTTAATGTTATGAGCATCCATTGAGTGGCATCCATTACCGGGTTTGCCTTAAGTACAGCAAACATAAGAGGTACATTGTCAATGATTGCCGAAACGACACCGATCATCACATTGACCCAAAAGGGATCCATAACATCATAAACATTGGCTGCGATTGCAATATAGCCAAGATAAGATAGTCCGGATACCGCTGCTAAAAGTCCAAAGAAAAACAGTAGAGTATCATTTTCAACTTCTGCCATGCGTCGATAAAGCCAGATGCGTTCTTTGTACTTTTTTTTCAGATAGCTGGAGTAAAAACCGAACAATGCTAGCCCCAGCATCATACCCCAAAAAGCCGGAAGATGAAATACCTGGTGAATGGTAACGGAGAGAATAATGGTTGTTATGCCAAGAAGGACAATACCTATCCCACCTTTTTTTAT
Organism: Campylobacterota bacterium; assembly: GCA_034722695.1. Classification (GTDB taxonomy): domain Bacteria; phylum Campylobacterota; class Campylobacteria; order Campylobacterales; family Sulfurovaceae; genus Sulfurovum. The sequence goes on along the minus strand of JAYEOF010000164.1, from coordinate 6,180 downwards.
GGTTGCATGTTCCGGTACTTTACAGGCACTTGTATTATCTTTATCTGCGGGAGAGCCATCAGGTAAATATTTGGAAAGAAGATATGCTGTCACTATCCAGCCGATAAAACTGGCGGGAAATAAAAATAAAAATTCACTGAATGTGCCTTTTCCTGCAGTCCAAACCATTAGCGTAGTGATATCCCCGAAAGGTGACCATGCACCCCCGGCATTGGCTGCAACGACGATGTTGATAGCACCTAAGATCAAAAACTGCCTGTTGTGATGCTCCAGTGTCAGCAAAACGGTCGATAAGACCAGTGCTGTTGTTAAATTGTCTGCAACAGGACTCAGAAAAAATGCGATAAATCCCGTTATCCAAAAAAGTTTTTTGTAGTTGTATCCTTTTTGAAGCAATTTAAGTTTTAATGCTTCAAAGACACCTCTTTCTATGAGCGAATCTATAAAGGTCATTGCAACAAATAAAAAGAAATAGATAGAAGCTATCTCAACGATCAAATGATGCAGATTTTCTTGTAATGGAGCAATGTCAAGCCCATAATACACATAATGCCATGCGATGAGAACATAGATCAAAGTTCCTGCCAAAAGTGCCGGTTTAGCTTTATTGACCTCTATTTTCTCTTCAAAGCTTATCATTAAATAAGCAATGATAAACAGTAAAATAGAGGCATATCCAACAAGTGTATTAGTCATAGACAACTTTCAATCTTAGTAAATAAGTTGATCATCAAAGATCAACCTATGAATTTTCCGCTTCTGCTTCTTTGCGCATCCATGATCTCGATCTCTCTAGCACCGGAGATAACGATGTTAGGATCAAGTGAATAATCAAGTGTTTCATCTCTACCTTCATAGTTTATAGAATTTAAAATGACTTTAAGTGCTTCAAATCTAGCATCCTGTTTGTCATTTGATCGGATAACGGTCCATGGTGCATTGTGAGAATGGGTCTGCTTAAGCATATTGTACTTTGTTTCGGTAAAGTCATCCCATCTGTCTTGTGCCTGTACATCGATCTCAGAGAGTTTCCATTGTCTGAGCGGATCGGTTTTTCTTCTCTCAAATCTTCTTGCCTGCTCATCTTTTGTGACAGAAAAATAGAGTTTTATCAGGATGGTACCTTGTCTGGTCAGATCTTTTTCAAATCCTTTGACACCTTTCATGAAATCATCATACTCTTTTTGGGTACAAAATCCGAAAACAGATTCTACCATAGCTCTGTTGTACCAGCTTCTGTCAAACAGAACGATCTCTCCGCCTCTTGGAAAGTAAGAGACATACTTTTGGTAGAACCATTGGCTCTTTTGCTCTTCTGTCGGTTTTCCAAGGGCTACGATCCGATAATGTTTTTCATTCATGTATCGTGTGATCCTTCTGATGGTTCCACCTTTTCCTGCTGCATCACGCCCTTCAAAAAGGATGATCATCTTTTGGTTCGTATCTTCAATGTGCTTTTGAAGCTTGATCAGTTCAGCCTGGTATGGTTTAAGTGCCTGCTCATTTTTTCTCTTAGTTACAGCTTTACTATCTACTGTGTCCTTTTGTGTTTTTGCTTCACTGTAGCCTTGTATAAGCTCATCAAGTGAAACCATATTGCCATCTATTTCAAATTGTTTTTGATCGTTTGTTTCCATTATTTTTCCTTTTTAGTTTTTTGAGATCTTAGAATCTTGTGAATTTAGTTCATCCAATATCTTTTCACCTTTTTTTATCTGTAAAGTGATGATCGCCAGTTCTTCTTCTAATTCCTTTTTCTCTTTTTTATCCAATTTTTTCTTTGGCACTTTATCAAGTATCTCTTTTCTAGCCCTTAATTTTTCTAAAAGACGTTTGATAGATTTCTTTTTTCCTTTTTTTTCAAACTCATTCAAGTTCAAAGATGCTTTTACATCCTCAATAAATTTTTTGATACCCATGTGTTATCCTTTTTTTTCTAACATACTATTTATATCTTCATCACTGATAGTTAACTCATCGTGCAGTTTTTTCAGATCACTGTTGATATCGATGAAAAGTACTTCAGCCATAGCAATGAGGTTTTTGCTGATACTGTGGGCATAATCACTGTCATTCATCAGAGAGGTGGCCATTTGATTGCTGATAAGACCTTTTCTGATCAATTTATCAAGTGTACCATTAGTAATTATATCATATCTTTGGGCATGTATCTTCGCTTTGGAGAGTAATAAAATGATCACATCTTCTTCCTCTGTAGTCGCAATAGTATTGATATTTCTGAGTAATTCAGCTAAACCTTTTCTGATATCATTATATTGTTCTTTAATATGTTCATTTCTGCTGGATGCATATTTGATCAGATTTTTTTGTAAATGTTTGGTACCTTTGACTGCTTCTACGATGTCTCTGTTTGCAAGTTTAAGTTTGTATAACTCTTCTATGTACTCTGGAGACATATTTGCCTGCGCTCTGGTAGAAAAGTCAATGATCTCACCATAAAGACCTTTGATCCATCGGTTATAAAATAGGTCAATATCAATAGACTTATGAGTATGGAGGTCTCTCATTACTTCATCCAGCTCCATGGATGAAAGAAGATTGCTCTTTTTGAGGTTTAGCCCATGCGTAATGATATCAAAAGCATTTTCATAAAGATGTTTTGTCTCCATAATAATGGCTGAGAGTGCAGTTGACGGAAGTGCCAATACTGCATCATCCAAATATTTTGGTTTACCTTTATTTGCTCCTTTAGGTACAAACAGGGTATTTAAAAACTTGACTAACACAGTTATGAATGGGGAAACTGCTAAAACACCGATAATATTAAATATGGTATGAAACAGAGCAAGCTTCATCGTATAATTTTCAATACCGATACCAACCATCACAGCCAGATAGTCCACAAGATCAGCAAGCTGATAAATAAAGACAATGGCAATGATCCCGGTTGTGATATTGAAAATGAAATGGGCCACAGCAAGCCTCTTACCGTTTTCATTGGATTTTAAAGCGCCAAGTACTGCCGTGACTGTTGTTCCGACATTGGCACCGATTGCCAAGGCAAGAGCATTTGCATAATCGATCTGTCCCGTAGCCAATGCAGTGATGATGATCGCCATAGTGGCAGAGCTTGATTGTATCACTACTGTAGCAACAGCACCGACAAGTACATAGACAAAAATACCTGCATATCCGGCCATAGCATATTGGGCAAGGTCGAGCCCTTCTTTTAGCGTCTCAAAACCTTCTTTCATATACCCAATACCAAGAAAAATAATGCCTAGACCTATTAAGATTGAAGCGATACCTTTCCAAGAGTTTGACTTTAAAAAGAGAGGAATGAATATGCCTATAATGATCATTGGCATAGCATAGACAGAAATTTTTATTTTTAGACCAAAAGTAGAGACCAACCAGGCTGTTGTTGTTGTACCAATATTCGACCCAAATATCACCCCTACAGCTGAAGTGAGAGTGATAAGCTCTGCTGATAAAAATGATATAACAATAATAGAGATCAAACTGGAACTTTGAACAATGGCTGTAGCAAGAAAACCGGTGGTGATAGCTTTGGGAGTATTATTGGTAAATTTTTCCAATACGCTTTCAAGCAGACCACCGGAAAAAGCTTTAAATCCGCCTTCCATATATTCCATACCAATGAGAAAGAGGGCAATACCCCCTAAGATCGTACTGATATTCGGATAGAGTCCCAAAAGAAACAGAGCACCCAATAATAATAGTATGATTATCGGGGCAAAGAAACTTCTGTAGATACTATGTGTGAACATTTAAAGAACAATACCTCTGATCATAAAATAGATCGCAGCAGATAAAACTGCAGCTGCAGGCACAGTAATGACCCAGGCAGCAATGATCTTCTTCACCGCTTCTCTTTTAACATACTTGACTTTACGAGCACTTTTCAAGTGTTTTTTAGCTTCTTTTATCAGCTCTTCCTCTTCATCGATCATTTTGTAAAGGTCAACGATCCTTTCATAATCTGCTTTGTTCTTCTCCTCTTTTGCTTCCAGTGTTGTAAGTTCTGCATGCAGTGCTTTGAGCTGTTTTTTCTCATCTAAGATAAGTTCTTTTTCATGAACGATCTCATCTTTAACGTCTGAAGAGTCAAGATACTCTCTTAAAAATCCAACCCCAAAGATACCACCCACAGCAATATGGGTAGAAGAGACAGGAAGACCAAGTTGTGAAGCTATAATTACAGTAATGGATGCTGCCATAGCCACAGAGAATGCTCTCATCTGATCGAGCTCTGTGATCTCTGACCCTACTGTTCTGATGAGTTTAGGTCCATACAACGCAAGACCAATGGCAATACCAAGTGCACCTACACCCATGACCCAAAGTGGAATCCCCGCTTTGGATGAAATACCACCGGTCATCACAGCATCATTGATCGCTGCCAATGGCCCAATGGCATTTGCCACATCGTTTGCACCGTGTGCAAAGCTGAGAAGTGCCGCTGAAAAAATAAGAGGTACAGTAAAGAGCATATTGATACCTTCTCGACTGTTTTCAAGTGTAGAAGCTTTTTTAATGATCGTTGTTCTTACGATGAAATAGACAACAAGTGCTACAAGTAGTCCAAAGATAGCCGCTACAATGAAAGTAGGTTTTTTCGTATCAGGTAGAAAGATCAAAATATCAACGATATACGGCCAAACTTTTTTAAGACCTTTGAGTGTAAGATAAGTGACAAAGGCCCATGACATAATGGCAACAAAGACAGGAACCCACTTAACGGCTGCTTCTATTTTGTTCTCCTTGAAGACTATGGTTTTCTTGATGGCAAAAAGAAAAGAAGCTGCAATGATACCGCCAAGTACAGGAGAGATAATCCATGAAGCTGCGATCTTCCCCATCGTTCCCCATGCAACGATACTAAATCCAGCTGCTGCGATACCTGCGCCCATAACACCACCCACGATGGAGTGAGTGGTTGATACAGGAGCTTTTGCCATAGTGGCAAAGTTCAGCCAGACAGCTGCAGCCAGAAGTGCAGCCATCATTGCCCAGATAAAAGAATCTGTATTACCTCCGAAAGCCGAAATGTCTATGATTCCTTTTTTGATGGTCTTTACAACATCTCCACCTGCGATCAAAGCACCAGATGCTTCAAATATAGCTGCGATGACGATAGCACCGCCCATCGTAAGTGCTTTTGACCCAACGGCTGGACCTACATTGTTTGCAACATCATTTGCACCGATATTCATAGCCATATAGGCACCAAAGAGTGCTGCGATCGCTAAGAAAACATTGTTCGGTATGCCGCCTGTACTCATAAAACTGTAGCTTAACACTGCTACCATGAAAAAGAGTGCCGCACCAAGTCTTATGAAGTCAAATCCACTACCCTTCATTGCCTCTTTTTCCATCTTTTTTATCGTTTGTATTTCCATTTACTTCCATCTCCTCTTGCTGTGTATATTTAATAATTATACTCCTAATATTCTTAGCAAATATCATAAAAAAGTAAAAAGAGTATATCAGTTACAAAGCTTTATAGACTGTCACTACATTACCCACTCCTTCTGTTCCCCTGGGCTAATCAAAAAAAGTATCTTCACTGTAATATGGATATGGATATGATGAAATCATAAATTTAAAAAATAGGAGTGAAAATGAAAAAATTAAAAATTATGATGATAGCCAGTCTTGGATCATTATTATTTATGGGGTGTACCAGTAATCAGCCCTCGTTTGATCCAAATAATAAAGAGATAAAAACTGTTGATGGAAAGCATTATATGATCCCTGCTGGAGCAAGTGCCAGTAGCTATGCAGTAAGTAGTAAAGTTATAAAACGCTATCAGGAATTTGGTGTAAGTGATTGTCAAGACGGTGATATTACATGGGAAGATCAAGAAACTGCAGATGCTATCAATGCTGTCATGAGAAATGGCGACAAGTCTGAAGGTCTGGCTATATATCGTAAAGCTGCAAGTGAAGGTAAAATAGGATGTGCCAGTCCTCTTTCAGATAAAGAGTATCAAGCATCTTTAAAGCAGTAAAATTAATAGAATACTCTGAATAATTTAGAGAACAGAGGGAAAAAGTTCCCTCTATCTACTATGAAAGTACCTTAATTACTTTATCGCAAAAGCCTTCAAAATCAGGTAAATCTAAATCACCTTCTCTCTGTTTGGTTCCCCACATAGGCTCAGGAAAGTAGGAGTCTTCTTCAAAACGTGCCAT
>JAYEOF010000163.1:0-1623 GCA_034722695.1 Campylobacterota bacterium | reverse complement strand
ATCCCCTTAATTAAATAATCACAAAATGAAGCGAGACAATAATGAGTTACAATCCAAGTGAGATTGAAGCCAAGTGGCAGAAAAAATGGGATGATGAGCAGGCTTTTGAGCCTTCTGATTCTCTTGATCAAAAGAAAAAATATATCTTAAGTATGTTCCCTTTTCCATCTGGGCGTTTGCACATGGGACATGTACGTAATTATGCAATCGGTGATGCTTTTGCACGTTATTATAGAAAACAGGACTATAATGTACTTCATCCTATAGGCTGGGATGCTTTTGGTATGCCTGCTGAGAATGCTGCTATTAAGCACGGTCGTCATCCTAAAGAGTGGACCTATTCGAACATTGATTATATGAGAAAAGAGTTGAACACTTTGGGGCTTTCTTTCTCAAAAACACGTGAATTTGCTACCTGTGATGAGCTTTATACAAAGTGGGAACAAGAGTTCATTATAAAAATGTTTGAAGAGAAACTGCTTTACCGTGAATCTACAACTGTAAACTGGTGTGAGGATTGTCATACTGTTTTGGCAAATGAACAGGTAGAAGAGGGGTGCTGTTGGCGTTGTGACAATGAAGTACAACTCAAAGAGATGCCTGGATATTACCTTGACATTATCAAGTATGCAGATGAGCTTTTGGATGATCTGAAGTTGCTTGAAGGTAAATGGCCAAATCAGGTTATCACGATGCAGGATAACTGGATAGGGAAGTCTCAAGGGCTTGAGTTTGAGTTTGAACTGAGTGAAGCCAGTAAGGCAAAACTAGGTGGGAATTTTGACAAATATACGGTGTTCACGACACGTCCTGATACGATCTATGGTGTGACATACTCTGCACTTGCTGCTGAACATCCTATTACGAAGTATCTTATAGAGAATGAACTGTTAGATGCTGATATCGCTGAAAAAATCATTACCATAACAAATATGACGGAGATAGAGAGAGCAAAAGAGGGTAAAGAGGGCTATGACTTAGGCATTACGGTAATGCATCCACTGACAGGTGAAGAGATACCTGTATGGACAGCCAACTTTGTACTGGCATCTTACGGTGGCGGTGCGGTAATGGCTGTACCTGCACATGATGAGAGGGATTTTGAGTTTGCTTCCAAATATGACCTGCCTATCAAAAGAGTGATATCCGGAGATGAACTTCCTTTTACTTTTGAGGGAGTACTTGAGAATTCTTCTGAATTTACGGGTGTGAAAAATACAGATGCTAAAGCGCAGATCACTACCCATTTTGAAGAGAGATCTTTAGGTAAAGGTACAACAAACTATAAGCTAAGAAACTGGGGTATAAGTCGTCAGCGTTATTGGGGTGCGCCGATCCCTTTTGTGCATTGTGACAGTTGTGGGCTTGTGCCTGAAAAGATAGAAAATCTTCCTATTGCACTTCCTGAAGATGTAGAGATCACTGGTGAGGGTAACCCACTTGAAAACCACCCTACATGGAAAAACTGTGCCTGTCCTCTCTGTGGTAAAGATGCAAAACGTGAGACAGATACACTGGACACTTTTGTGCAGTCAAGCTGGTATCAGTTCCGTTATGCAACAAATCCTAAGAAGTGGAATGATGTAGGTATTGATAAAGAAGATGCAAACTATTGGTTAGGTG
>JAYEOF010000162.1:0-1627 GCA_034722695.1 Campylobacterota bacterium | reverse complement strand
GTTCTAAATTATGATAATATATAAACTATGAGTTTAGAAAAAGAGATAAAATTAAAACAACTATATCAATTGTTACCCGAAGGTGTTATGGTAGCAAGTGCGTGGTTCACTGCCAATGGCTATTCATCACAGCTAGTCTACAAGTATGTCAAAAACGGATGGCTGACCAAACTTGGGAACGGAGCCTACATAAGACCTACATCCATACTGGAGTGGCAAGGAGCTGTGCTGGGACTTCAAAAGCTTGCAGGGCTACCTTTTCATGTGGGAGGTCTTTCTGCATTGAATATACTGGGCTATGCACATTATCTACCTATAGGGGGAGAGAAGACCATCACTCTGTATGGAGAAAAAAACCCTCCTGCATGGATAAAGAAAATCGAATCACTTTCATTTACCTTTTACAAAAAGCCTCTCTTTGGAGAACTAGGATTAAAAAAACAGAGTACAGCGATACGAGATTGGCAGATCACTATCTCTTCACCCGAAAGAGCCATACTTGAACTTCTGTATCAAGTGAGTGATAGTGGAGTAGATTTTCAATTTGTTGCAGAGATATTTGAAGGATTAACTACATTAAGTCCAAGGCTTTTAAATGAATTGCTTCAAAAATGCAACAACAGAAAAGTAAGACGGTTGTTTCTCTTCTTTGCAAACTACTATAACTTTCCCTGGGCTAAACATATCAGCAAAGAGCTAGACTTAGGGGCAGGTAAACTACAAATAGTGAAAGACGGAAACTACAATAAAACCTACATGATCACCGTACCAAAGGAATTTAATGCTTGAGAGTTCAAATATTTACTACAAACAAGTACAGCTACTTTTAGAAGCACTGCCATACATCAACAATGAAGAGTGTTTTGCACTCAAAGGCGGAACAGCAATCAATATGTTCATCAGAGACATGCCCAGACTCTCTGTAGACATTGACTTGATGTATCTGCCTATCGAAGACAGAACAAGCAGTCTGAAGCATATTGCGGAATCACTTGAACGCATTGCACAGGACATTGAAAAGAGTCTTAGAGGTTCAAAAGTATACAGACTGGAACAGAGAGGAGACGGTACTCTCTCGAAACTACAGGTTGAAAAAGATGGTGTGCGTATCAAAATAGAGACATCACCAGTGATGCGAGGAACAGTGAAGGAACCAACTGTAGAAATGGTCAGTCCCAAAGTAGAAGAAGCATTTGGATTTGCAGAAACATTGGTAGTGCATCATGATGACCTCTATGCAGGTAAAATATGTGCAGCATTAGATCGTCAGCATCCAAGAGACTTTTTTGATGTGAGAGGCTTACTTGACAATGAAGGTATCAGTGATTCTCTTATGGATGTATTTATCGTTTATCTCATCAGCTCCAGTCAACCCATATCCAAACTGCTACAGCCCAACCTCATTGACATTAGCCATACCTTTGAAGAACAGTTTGTAGGTATGACTACAGACCCCATAGAGCTAGCACTTTTGACAGATACAAGAGAAGAGTTGATCAAGCTCCTGCACCATAAATTGACAGAGAACCATAAAGAGTTTTTACTTGGGTTCAAAAAAGGAGATCCTGATTGGGGATTATTGCCATTCGAGAACATTGATCAGCTTCCATCGGTAAAGTGGAAAATG
>JAYEOF010000161.1:0-1633 GCA_034722695.1 Campylobacterota bacterium | reverse complement strand
TTACTTAAAGCAGGACTCATACTTATGGGCGCTATGGCATTTACACTTACTTTGGCAAATGCCACATGTGGTTCAGGAAAAGAAGCTCCAAAAACCATGAAATGTCAAGCAGGTAAATGTGATAGCGGTAAAAACATGAAGTGCAGTGGTGACAAAGGTATGAAAAAAGAGACCAATACAACCAAACCCTCAGCAGAAAAAAAGGCACCGGAAAAAGGTAAATGCGGCGTAGGTAAATGTAGCTAAACTACACGATCATTCTTCTTCCTCTTTCTATCCCTTTATGGGATAGAAACTTCACTTTTCCTCCACAAATTAGTGTATAATACTTCCTGTAAAACAAATACGCTTACAAAGGAATACCTATGACAAGAATTACAAGCGTTAAAACGCAGTGCAACAAATCACTAAATTATTTGTGTAAAATTCAGTACAAGAGAAGCACTAAATGCTAAGTCGTAAACATATTTTATTTTCACTTATCCTACTACTCTTATTTTCAGGGTGTCAAGATAAGAAAGAAGAACAAGCACAACACGATGCCAAAGTAGCCCAGGAAGCAAGAGCTGAACTGCTTAAAGAACAGGCGAAAGAACAAGAAGCGTTAGAGAAAAACAATAAGTATTCCAAAATAGGCATTACATCAGAAGATGGCAAGATCATTATCGATACCAACAAGACCAAAAGCTATTTTAAAGACCTGGCCCATCAGATGAAAACCAAAATGGACAAAATGAGCAAAGATCTGGAAAAAGGTATCGTTAAGAATGAAGAAGCAGGTATAGAAGCAAATGAGACCCATATCAATATAGATTTGAATAAAACAAAAAGCTTTCTTGATACTTGGGGTAAAAAAATGCAAGGATTCGTCAAAGAGTTTGATGAAATAGCCAAAGAGTTTGATAATCAAAATAAAACAACAAAGGATACAGATGCAACAAATTGATATGAATTCAGATGAGTTCCAGGCAGAGCTGGAAAAAACAGGACAGTTTGTCGAAAAAGTAAACAAGCAGTTTGGTTTTGTACAAAACCCCAATGAAGAGGTCAACGAAGGGGTCACCATGGGGCTTGCAAGAAATAAGCTCATCTATGCCAAACGATTCTGTCCCTGTTTTATGGTCATAGGCGAAACAAAAGAAGAGCAGAAAGCAGCAGATAACCGTATCTGCCCTTGTAAACCTGCTCTGGAAAAAGAGATCCCGGAGGATGGCCTTTGTCACTGCGGGATCTTTTGTACACCTGAGTATGCTGCTGCACAAGCACAACATGACGAGATAGAAGAGATCGTACATGAACACTCCAGAGGATTGACCAAAGAGCAGGCTGAAACATTACTAAAAGAGGAACAGCTTGACGGAGATGAGCTCGAAGCACTATTGGAAGCCAGAAATCTTCAAATGATCAATTTCACCCTCCTCGATGTACGTGAATTCATGGAGTTCCAAATGGGACACATCGTAGGGACAGATGCGTTAGTACCTACTTCACAATTCTATGCAAAAGTAGAAGAACACAACGACAAAAAACAGACACCTGTCATCGTTTATTGCCATACAGGCAGCCGAAGCTTCCAGGTACAACACGCCATGAAATCTCTAGGCTTTGAACATGTATGCAACCTACGTCCAGG
>JAYEOF010000160.1:2523-7524 GCA_034722695.1 Campylobacterota bacterium | reverse complement strand
TTTAATAACTTTAACATTCTTTCTCCTTTTGATTTGATATCACACTATTATACACTGTTTCTATAACTTTCTTATATTATTTCAACAACTTTTCTATAATATCTTCAAATGATTTTGGTTTAGTAGAAGAACCGAAACGGTCAAGTACTTTTCCCTCTTTATCGACCAGGAATTTAGTAAAATTCCATTTGATCGTTTCAGTACCGAGAAAACCCGGTTGTTGAGATTTAAGGTAACGATAAAGAGGATGGGTTTGATCTCCATTTACATTTATTTTGGCAAACATCGGAAAGCTTACACCAAAGTTTACACGACAGAAATTTTGGATCTCCTCTTCACTTCCGGGCTCCTGGGAACCAAACTGATTACAAGGGAAGCCTAAAATAACCAAGCCTTTCTCTTTATACTTTTTATAAAGTGCTTCAAGCCCATCATATTGTGATGTATATCCACACTTGCTTGCAACATTGACGATAAGCATCACTTTACCTTTATAGGTTTCAAGTGTTGTCTCTTTACCTTCTATAGTTTTGACTTTAAAATCATAAATACTTTGCACGGTATGCTCCTTGGCAATGGGTTGAATGGTTAGTATGAGTAGTAGAGAAATAAGATATTTTAACATGCTGTCTCCTTATGACGATATACATTTGCTGTAGTTTATCATAATATGGTATATCAAGAACTATTTATAATAAAAAGTGTAAATAAGGGGAGGAAGATATATAGAAAAAGTAACTAGCAGAGAGAAGTCTCTCTGCTAAGTAAAAGTGAGGTGGAGACTATCCAACCATTGCTTCTAGTTCCTCTTTAGAGACTTTGTTAAAGTTTAAGTATCTATATACTTCATCTGTCATTTCAGGTGTGATCTTGCTTTGTACTATTTCTAAGTATTCAGCAGCCGTTGGTAATGCACCTTTAAGTGCAACAACAGCAGCAAGCTCTGCAGAACCAAGGTATACTTGTGAACCCTTACCTAGTCTGTTATCGAAGTTTCTAGTACTTGTTGAGAATACCCATGCATCTTGCGCAACAGCAGCCTGGTTACCCATACAGAGTGAACAACCAGGGATCTCTGTTCTTGCTCCAGCCATACCAAATACTGAGTAGTACCCTTCTTCCTGAAGTGTCTTCTCATCCATTTTAGTTGGAGGACAGATCCATAGTTTAGCCTTAACAGCACCTTCACCTCTTAGCACTTCTGCATTGGCTCTAAATAGACCAATGTTTGTCATACATGAACCAACGAATACTTCGTCAATCTCTGTTCTAAGTCCTGCTTCTCTTATCTCAGTTAATGTTTTAACATCATCTGGATCATTTGGACAAGCTAGGATTGGCTCTGTAATTTTGTTCATATCAATTTCAATAACAGCAGCGTACTCTGCATCTGCATCAGCTTTAAGAAGTTCTGGATTTTTGATCCAATCTCTCATTTTGTCAGCACGTCTTTGAAGTGTTGCTTTGTCTTCGTAACCTTGGTGAATAAGCTCTTCGATAAGAACAATGTTTGACTCTAGGTACTCAATAATAGGCTCTTTGTCAAGGTATACTGTACAGGCAGCAGCTGAACGCTCTGCAGATGCATCTGAAAGTTCAAACGCCTGTTCACACTTAAGTTGCTCTAAACCTTCGATTTCAAGAACACGTCCTGAGAAGATGTTTTTCTTACCAGCTTTAGCCACAGTTAAAAGACCATCTTTGATCGCTTGGTGAGGAATAGCATTTACCATATCTCTTAAAGTAATTCCTGGTTGCATCTCTCCTGAGAATCTAACAAGAACAGACTCTGGCATAGTAAGAGGTAGCATACCTGTAACACCTGCAAATGCAACAAGACCAGAACCCGCAGGGAATGAGATACCTATTGGGAATCTTGTGTGGCTATCTGCACCTGTTCCTACTGTATCAGGAAGACATAGTCTGTTTAACCAAGAGTGGATAACACCATCACCTGGTCTAAGAATGAAACCTTTTCTCTCTGTCCAAAATTGTGGAAGTGTATGTTGAAGTTTAATATCTGCCGGTTTTGGGTAAGCCGCTGTGTGACAGAACGATTGCATAACCATATCTGCACCAAAACTAAGAGCAGCAAGATCTTTAATTTCATCTCTTGTCATTGGTCCTGTAGTATCTTGAGAACCAACTGTTGTTGCTATTGGCTCACAGTAAGTACCTGGCTTAACACCTTCGATTCCACATGCTTTACCGATCATTTTTTGAGCAAGAGTGAACCCTTTGCCATTATCTGCTGGCATATCAGGAGTCATGAAAATATCTCCAGCGTCCAACCCTAAAGCTTCTCTTGCTTTTGCTGTAAGACCTTTACCAATGATAAGTGGAACACGTCCGCCAGCTCTCATTTCGTCTGGAAGTGTGTTTGGCTCTATTTTGAACTCAGAAACCACTTTTCCATCTCTTTCTATTACACCATCAAAAGGCTTAACTGTAATAACATCACCTGTCTCTAAGTCACCAACTGGTGCTTGAATAGGGATACATCCACTATCTTCTGCTGTATTAAAGAAGATTGGAGCAATAATATCTCCAAGAACAATACCACCAGTTCTTTTACCAGGAATATTTGGAATATCTTTACCCATGTGCCATTGTACTGAGTTGATACCTGATTTTCTTGATGAACCAGTTCCTACCACATCTCCGACATACGCTAAAGGGTGACCTTTTTTCTTTAACTCTACCATGGTATCTAATGGATTGTCCATTCTGTTGATTAAGAATGAGTTTGCATGAAGAGGTACATCTGCTCTTGTAAACGCTTCTGAAGCAGGAGAAAGATCATCTGTATTTGTTTCACCTGGAATTTTATAAACAGTGACAGTGATCTCTTTTTCCATAGCAGGTTTGTTGTAGAACCACTCTGCATTTGCCCAAGACTCAACAATCTCTTTTGCCAATGCGTTACCACCGTCCATAAGTGCTTTAACATCGTTAAATGAATCATAAACAAGAAGTGTATTTTTAAGCTCTTTAGCTGCTGACTCAGCAACTGCTGAATCAGATGATGTAAGTGCATCTACAAGTGGAGCTACGTTAAATCCACCAAGCATTGTTCCTAAGATTTCTGTTGCTTTAAGAGCATCAATTGTCTCACAGGTTGTGTTACCTTGAACAATATCATTTAAAAATGCTGCTTTTACATAAGCTGCATCATCCACACCTGCCGGTACTTTCTGTGTTAAAAGTTCCATTGCAAACTCTGCATCTGCAATTGGGCTTGCTTTTAATAACTCTACCAATTCTGCTGTTTGTTCAGCTGTCAGTGCCAATGGTGTAACACCAAGTTTCGCTCTCTCTTCTGTATGACTTCTATAGTCTGCTAATAATGACATTAATGTCTCCTATGAGTGTATTTTTTGTACCCTGATATTAGCAAAATTGTGATTTATTTTAGTTTCTATAAGCTAAGTGTATGAAGGAGATAATTTGTATGTATCGGATGGTTACAAAAAATCGTCTTTGTAGCGTGGGCAGGAATGCCCACGCTACATAATTTCTCTGTTACCTTTTGCATTGGGTGGAGAAAGTATCCCTTTTGCTTCAAGTTGTTCTATGATGTTTGCTGAACGGTTGTAGCCTATTTGAAGTTTACGCTGCAGGTAGGAGATGGATGTTTTTTGATCTGTAAGTACCACATTTTTTGCCTCTTCATAAAGTGGGTCCAATTCCACTTCTCCACTGCCGCCTTCAGAAGCTGAACTACCGCCTGCAACCAGGTAACTTTCGTCATACTCCGGTTCACGTTGTGCTTTGAGATATTCAACTATCTCTTCTACCTCTTCTTCTGTACTCCAAGGGGCATGAAGTCTTACCAAGCCTGTTGATCCGGGAGGTGTAAATAAGCCATCTCCACGTCCAAGCAGACTCTCCGCACCCATAGCATCCAAAATGACTTTAGAGTCGATACGCTGCCCTACTCTGTAACTCAACCTTGAAGGCAGGTTTGCCTTGATGAGCCCTGTAACAACATCCACACTTGGCCTTTGTGTTGCTACTATAAGGTGAATACCGCTTGCCCTTGCCATCTGTGCAAGTCTGGCGATGGAATACTCTACCTCTTTACCCCCACTCATCATAAGATCGGCAAGCTCATCGATGATGATAACGATAAAAGGAAACGGCTCAGCCGAACCATCTTTTTTTACTTTTTCATTATAGTTATCTATATTCTTCGTACGGTTATCTGCCATAAGCGTATAACGACGATTCATTTCACCCACCATATTTGCCAGTGCAGCTATGGCCTTTTTAGGCTCAGTGATCACTGGTGTCAGGAGATGTGGAATATCATTATAGATAGAAAACTCCAGCATCTTAGGGTCAACGAGCATCAACTTAAGATGTTCCGGGTCATTTCTATAAAGAAGCGAAAGTATCATGGCATTGATCCCCACTGACTTACCAGAACCTGTAGTACCTGCTATGAGTAAATGCGGAAGCTTTTTGATATCGGTAATGAACGGCTTACCAACAATGTCTTTCCCCAGTGCCACAGTCAGTGGAGATTTAGACTCTTTAAAGAGATCACTCTCCAGAATTTCACGTAAGTAGATGGTATCTACTGTTTCATTTGGTATCTCTATACCCACTACATCACGCCCAGGGATAGGAGCCTGTATACGTATGGTCTCTGCACTCAGTGCCATAGCAAGATCATCTTGAAGATTAAGAATTTTTGAAACTTTTACATTTGGTGCCGGCTTAAATTCAAAAGTTGTTACCAGTGGTCCACTGTAAGTACGTACCACATCACCATCTACTTTAAACTGCTGCAATTTAGAAAGTAGTTCTTCTATCTTTCTATCTATCTCTGCTTCATTGATTTTTTTAGCTACTCTAGGTGCTTTTTGCAGAAAATCAAGTTTTGGAAGTTTAAAGTTTTTAGGTTTTACCACCTTCCCCTTATCTATCTGCTCCATAAGTTTCGAGTTCTCTTCCAACTCTTCTACTATCTCTACACCCGAAGCATTGCTTGATTTA
>JAYEOF010000160.1:0-2423 GCA_034722695.1 Campylobacterota bacterium | reverse complement strand
AAAATCAAGTTTTGGAAGTTTAAAGTTTTTAGGTTTTACCACCTTCCCCTTATCTATCTGCTCCATAAGTTTCGAGTTCTCTTCCAACTCTTCTACTATCTCTACACCCGAAGCATTGCTTGATTTAGAATGCTTTACTCTAGCTTCAAGTGCATCTTCAAATTCATGTTCAAGTTCCGATATTTCATTTAGGACGGGATCATCTATCTCTTCGCTGCTATCTATGCTTGTTTTCACTTCTTTTTTAGGTACAGTTTTTTTCACTGCCGGTTTTCTTTTTGCCCGTGTCTTCTTTGGTTTTTCTTCTTTTTGCTCCATAACCGGCATCATCTCATCTTCCAATGCAGGAGAAGAGAAAGGATTGGTAAATATTTTTTTCAAAACAGATCTTAAACTGCTAAATAGTTTTCCTACCCCTGCAGCAAGTGGTGCCAGACTAAAACCTTTTACTTTTAGATCTTTAGGAGAGAAATCATCATCAAGTATAAAGACCAAAGAGAGTGCCATGATCATCAACCAAAGCAGCCAAAGTCCTGCTTTCCCGATGAGTGGCTGTAAAAATTCTACGATCTGAGTACCGATGAAGCCTATGTTTTTAGCTTCAAGCACCAAAGAGGTGAAAATAATAACTGCAATAAAAAACAGTATCCAGCCTAAATAAAAGTCAATATCTTTTCGCACAGAAGCATTCGTATAGAGTTTATAGAGTGGGTAAAAAAGAACAAAAATATTGATATAGGCAAAGTACCCAAAAAGATGCAGATTCGTATCTCCAATTATCTTTCCGATATTCCCTATGAGAGCAGTCTCAGGGAACAGCGTGGAGAAGGCACCGTACATAAAAAGTATTGCTGTGATAATAATCGTTATTTTCAAAAATATGACCTTGATATTAATTAATGAAGATATTATAACAAATAACTATTAAAAACTGTCAAGGAATCATAAAATAGTCTTTTAATGCTATTCTAAACGATGTTTAAGCTCTCACTCTGTAGAATTTCATCTACATTTCAATATGTATGCCGCAGTGATGGAACTGGTAGACTTGGTAGACTCAAAATCTTCTGCTTTAGGGCGTGTCGGTTCGAATCCGACCTGCGGTACCACAACAATTGATTACTTTTATTAAGTAATAATTGCAAACCCGAACTCACTTTGTGTGGTAGAGTTATGAGTATAGTGTATATGCTTTTTTTTAGAGTGTTTGTAAAAAATTTTAGGCTAGCTTCGTTGCTAGTCTGAAATTTTTTATGAATGCTGTAGAAACAATGATGTATACTAGACTTGTGACTTTACCATGCAAAGGGAGTTCAGATGCGGGCGTAGCTCAGTGGCTAGAGTTCCTGCCTTCCAAGCAGGCTGTCGAGGGTTCGAATCCCTTCGCCCGCTCCACCTTCAAACCTTACTCATTTATTTCCATAATTTTCATGTTCAGATATAGCTATATATTGAGATATATTTTACAGTTCAATCTTTGACTTGAGTTGTATTTCTACACACTATTTCTACAAATGGTTTTTTATAGCTATTAAGGTACCTAAAAATTGCTACAAGTAAAGAAACAAAAGAGAAGCCATCTACTTACTACCAAAATAAGATTTACTTTTAAGTTCTTCTCTTTTCCCTACAATCATTTCTGCATTTACATATGGGCTATTGATTTCTGAAGGTCTACTATCATCTAGGTCCATATATAAGATATCTTTAATTGGCACTACCCTATAAATATCTTTATTATTTCCTGCCCAAAGTACCAAGTAGTCACATTTAGATTATTATAGTCGTAGTTTAGAAACTGATCTCGATAATTTATTTACTTATTTCGCTTGTGCAGGGTTACAGTTTTTACGTCCTGCATACCAGCCATCTTTATACTCTTTATCCTTATCAAAAGCATTACCATCTTTAGTGTATACTCCGGTTGCAGTTTTACAACCATCTGTCTCACCCAATTGAAAACTTGGACTTTTAACAACTGGGGCTACACTTGAACTTGTACAAGCTGTAAACAAAATAGACACAGCGGCTATAAGTACTATATTTATCATTTTTTTCATTATTTTTTTCCTTTAAAATTGATGGGAAAAGTATAGCAGATAATAGGTCTTTAAATAATGAATTTGATACAAAATAGATGAAATAATAAAAATATCATTAACTTCGCTTTTGGGATAGACATGATTGAATCTTTATGTTATCATTAAGCCTAAAATTACAAGGAACAATGAAATGAACAAAATAATATCTATAGGACTCATTGCGATGCTGTGTATACAGTTAAGCTATGCTGATGACAGTGCAAAAAGTAAAGTATTTCCATTAAGTAAATCAAAATTTGCTGTGATGGGTAACAATGGTGAAGAGAAGATCGTTGATCTTGCAGGACAGAATTATATCGTGGTTTCAGTGAGGGAACAGGG
>JAYEOF010000159.1:0-1670 GCA_034722695.1 Campylobacterota bacterium | reverse complement strand
CCTGTACCTGCATCAATTGCCATGAGATATTGCATGTGTAACTCCTGTTTTTTAAGCCTTGCGGCATATATTTTGTTTGTATTCAAGCTACCCTATGTGGTGCGTTGGAAAACGCACCCTACTTTAACTTCGCCTGTTCTAATTCCCAGTATTCCATATCGAAACTATCACTGAGAGAGATGCTCTCATACCCTCCAAGTTTATCTGCCCGTAAAACTGCCATCATAGTGTGTTCTATGACATCACCCAGAACATTGACTTCTTTCTCGTTTTTACCAAAAAGGACCACTCCTACATTTTTTACTACAGCATAATTAGGTGCAGGATTCAGACAGATCTCATCTGTTGCAAAGGTTTGGAAATACTTCTTATAGTCATGCATATATGCTTTAACTGCAGCTTCTATATTTTCATCTTCCAATATCAACGGTATACGTTTCGTTCGGATGATATGTTCAGGAGTTAAAACCCCACGCGTAGCAAAAGTAGCCAGATCATTTTGTGACGCATAATATTTGGCTAAAGCAGACTGATCTAATTTAGTCACTACTTCATAGCCTTTAACCGTGGATAGTATCTCTCCCAGTTTTTCCAGATCAACCTCAGCACTTACTTCTTGACTTGACAAGATGACGGATGCATTTTCTGTTAAAAAATCTTCTGCTAAACTTACCGCTTCTATCATCTTGTCATACGATCTTTTTGCATCATCATCAAAGGTAAATATGCCGTGATTATGTAAAATGATCCCTTCACAGGCATTCCAATCAAAATCATTCTCTGTCATCTCATAAATTTTCTGTGCCAGTATAAACCCGGGCATTACATAAGGAATGATGAGGAAACTTGGGAAAAGTTCATCAATGAGCTTTAATCCATTTTTAGAATTAGAAATTGTCACAATAGCATCTGCATGGGTATGGTCCACTACTTTGAATGGGATGATGGCATGCAAGATAGCTTCAACGGAAGGATTAGGGGCAGACTTGTCTATCATCGCTGCTTTTTGTCCTGAAACCATGTCGGTATCAGAGAGTTTTTTTAGCTGTGCCATCTCTAAAAGTGTACTCATCTTCACGGGAGAAAACCCCTCTGCTTTAATGGAAACCAAATCCCATCCAGAGCCTTTTACAAAAAGTATCTCTTCCCCATCAACCATACTTTTGACAGAGGTATTACCACCCCCATGAAGTACAAGCTCATCACTCTCTCCTAAGAGGTTTGAAGTATAAACCCTTAAGTCCAAATCGCTCTTGCATTGTGCTGCTTTGGCATCATCCCATAAATTTTTCAAGAGTTACCCTAGTACTTCTAATTCATCTGAATATTTCTTTTCACAGTACGGTTCAAAGCTTGATTTATAAATAGCATAATGTTCTGAAGTCTTATGCCCATCAAGTGCTGCTTCATTTTCCCAACTTTCATATGCCATAAATTTTCTCGGGTTGTTTTCATACTGAAATATTTCATAAAAAACAACACCCTTCTCAGCCTTACTTGGTACTACCATAGCACTTAATAACTCTTTCATCTTTGCTTCGCAACCCTCTTTGGCTATAAATGTTACTCGTTTTGTTATTGTCATTTTATTCTCTTCTTTCAATTGATTTATTATTTGTAATATTGGACTTCTTGCAAAACTAGGAATCGATGGCTTTAGCCTCGCCATA
>JAYEOF010000158.1:0-1672 GCA_034722695.1 Campylobacterota bacterium | reverse complement strand
TTATACGCTGTCCTGTCTGTGATGCGGTAAACATAGACAAGGGTAAAAATAATGCTTGTCGTCGCTGTGGATCTGCTATTTATCAGCATAGAAATTTCAGTACGGAAAAATCCTGGGCATACCTTATCACGGCTATGATCGCGTATATACCTGCAAATCTTTATCCTATGTTGGTTACCTCTGCATTTGGAACCAGGGATGAAAGTACGATCCTTGGTGGAGTTATTCTGTTATGGGAGCTTGAATCATACCCAGTTGCTGTCATTATTTTCTTTGCATCTATTGTGATCCCTGTTATGAAATTTCTTATCTTGATTTATCTGTTAATTAGTGTAAAATACCCTTTAGGAAAAGATAAAAAAGTAAATAAACATAAATTGTACTATATGACTGAAGTGATCGGACCATGGTCGATGATAGATGTTTTTGTTGTTGCAATACTCGCAGCACTGATACATCTATCCAGTGTTGAGATACTGGCAGGTACCGCAGCAACAGCTTTTGCCATTTCAGTCTTTTTTACACTCTTGGCAGCACATGCTTTTGATGAAACATTGATTAAAGAAAGCAGATAAGTAATATGAAGATTAATTAAGGAAAATAGATAGATGTCTAAAGAAATACCAGAAATAGAAGAATCAAGTAAGTTCAATGTTATCACTTCTATATGGATCGTACCTTTTATAGCACTGATCATTGCCGGATGGTTAGGATATCAGCATTTTGCAAAGCGGGGGCCGGAGATCAAAATTGCTTTCCCCCAGAATGAAGGTTTGGTTGCCGGTCAGAGTATGGTAAAGTTTCGAAATGTACCTGTGGGAAAAGTAACAAAAATTTATGCAGATGAAGAGACAGATGGTGTTACCGTTGTTGTACGAATGAATACCGTAAAATCAAAACCTTACTTGACAGAACATGCTAAGTTTTGGATCGTGAAACCGGAAGTGGGTTTGTCGGGTGTCAGTGGACTGGATACACTTATTTCAGGAACATATATAAATGTATATTCAAGAGCAGGTGGGAAAAAGTTTAAAGAAAAATATATAGGGCTTACTCAGCCTTATCGTGATAGTATAGAAGGAGAATACTTTCATCTATCTTCATCCAATGGAGAGAATGTAGCTGTAGGTACACCTGTTTATTATAAAAATATAAAAGTAGGGCAGGTAGAATATCTTAACCTTAGTCTAAATAATAAAAGTGTGGATGTTATTGTATTTATAGATAAGCTATATGTACCCTTTATACATGATGATTCTAAGTTTTGGACAAAAAATATGGTAAATATAGATTTTGCCAAAGGCAATCTTGATATTAATATGGCCCCTTTGAATTATATGTTACAAGGGGGAATTGTCTTCTCTTCCACGGGTAAAGACGAAGACCGTTCTGTCTCATACAGACATATATTTCCTCTTTACAAAAGTAAAACACAGGCTGAAAGTAAAACGATAGGTTCCAAGATCAAATCTATCAAAACATTTATGTTGCTTACGGATGATTCTATTGCTAATTTAAGAATAAATGCTCCTGTGCGTTTTGATGGATTTGACATAGGATGGGTGAGCGAAATGGAACTCTCATACGATAAACATATACATAAAATGTTAGGTCAGATCTTAGTCAATATAGATACATCTGTATTTGAAGATAAGCATGAGACCAACTCCAG
>JAYEOF010000157.1:0-1694 GCA_034722695.1 Campylobacterota bacterium | reverse complement strand
GTGTGATAAAAAACCAAAATATACAAAATGAAGCCTATCACGCTGTGAGTTCTCACCACTACCAAGTAAACAGACAAGCCAATCTTGTGCTGCAATCGTTTGACTTTGGGAATACTGCTGCCTTAGATCTGTTTAAAGTAGAGTTAGAGAGCTATGCCACTCTGGATGCAGGACATTTACTCTACCTTTTAGGAAAGACACGAAGAGGTATAGTCTCTCAGATCGTGCATAAGGGTGAACACTCTAGCTCAAAACAAGAGGCTAAAAGTATTTTGGAAGATGATGCCAGAGGTATCTTTGATGCACTTATACGCGTAGAACACCCTGCCATACACTCTAAGACGGTGCAAAACTCCAAAGCTGTTTTACTGGGTGAGCATTGTTATATGATCTCCAAGCCCCAACTGGAAATTTACATAGACGAACTCGAAGCTTCACATGGAGCAACTACGGGACAGCTCGATAGCAAACAACTTTTTTACCTGCGTTCACGGGGTATCTCTGAAAAAGAAGCAAAAAAAATGCTCATCATTGCTTTCGCCAATACGCTCATAGACCATATTAAAGATGCACGTTACCAGGAAAAGGTGCAAAAAAGTTTTGAAGAAACATTTTACAGTCACACAAAGGAGAGTTCATGACCATGGAAGAAACCGTAGCGCAGTACAAAGAAGACTTCGATCTCTTCCCTACTGCCAATGACAAGATAGAATACATTTTTGACTTAGGAAAGAAGCATACTACCCTCCCCGATGAGGAAAAAAATGATGCTACCTTCGTTCAAGGCTGTGCCTCTGCTGCATGGCTTATGGGTGAATGTAAAGATGGTATGCTCTTGCTTCGTGGAGAAGGTACATCCGAAATGGCAAAAGGTATGCTCACCTTGTTGCTCGATATATTTGGGAATCGTACTGCAGATGAAATACTGAACTTCAACCCTGAAAAACTACAGGATATGGGTATTGTAGAACTCCTTTCCCCTGTTCGTCAACAGAGTTTGGAAGCCTTTTTAAAAATGGTGTATGCTTATGCACAAAGATGTAAAGAAGGAAATTAAAATGGATATTAACAATATAAAAATAGACGACGTTCCAACCACAACAGAGGAACTTAAGGCCTATGAGGAGAAGTTCCCAAAAACAACTACTCAGGAAAGCATCGATGCAAAGATGGCTGCAGAACGACAAGCCTTCATAGATAAGCAACCCTCTGACACAGAGATGGAAGAAAAAATAGTAGAGCACCTCAAACTCATCTATGATCCGGAACTTCCAGTAAACATCTATGACCTTGGTCTCATTTATGAAATTAAGTGTTGGACAAATGAAGTTTCTATGCTTAAAATGTGTAAAATTACTATGACCCTCACCTCTGCTACCTGTTCCTTTTCTAACGTGATTGTTGATTTAGTTAAGAGTATCGTGAGTAGACAAAGTGGCTTGGAAAACATAGATGTAGACATCGTCTTTGACCCACCATGGGGGCAAGAAAGCATGACAGATGAAGCTAAACTTGCGATGGGACTACTGTAAAAGTATCCCTGCTTGCCATTATCAATATAAACCTTAAAAACACTTTTTTTCTATCTCATCCACAGACATAGGTATACAATAATAATGCCCTTGCATATTTTCACAACCACTCTCTAAAAGAAAGTCTCTTTGTGCATCCGTCTCTACACCTTCTGCAATAAG
>JAYEOF010000156.1:4145-7741 GCA_034722695.1 Campylobacterota bacterium | reverse complement strand
GCATCCCAACCCCAGTAACGTCCCCAACTCTCATTTGCCCATACACCACCAAGGAAATTACCTACAGTATAAAGGAACAAACCAACAATAAGTGACATCTCAGAGAGATTTGTAAGCTCTTTAATGGAACGATCCATATTTTCGTGCCCTTTACTGCCTCTAAAAATAAACAATAGCAGTACCATCAAAGAGAGGATAGAACCTAAACCAAAGAAACCATTACCCGAAATGATCGTAGCAACGTGTATCATAAGCCAGTATGACTTCAGTACCGGTACAAGGTTAGTGATCTCCGGGTTAATGAAGTTCATATGTGCCACACCCATAGTCACACCTGCCAAGATAGCTGCACCTGCCAAAGCAAACGGTGAGTGTCTAGCCAGAACAAGACCTGCAAATACTGTCGCTGCAGCGATGAATACAATGGACTCATACGCATTGGACCATGGCGCATGCCCTGAAATATACCAGCGGATACCCATACCGACCACATGAACCATAAATCCAAAGAAGAGTATGCTTAAAGCACCACGCATGATCCACTTCATAGAAAATGCCGGTTTAAGTATATTGATAAAGGCAAAAACCAGTAATAGAAGTCCTAAAATAAGATACAGGGGAACAAGCTTACCAAAAAGCCCAAGCTTATTATACTTGATCTCCATATCGATATGAGTTGGGCTAGGAATCACTGCAGCACCATAGGTTTTCTGATATTTATGCAAACCTTTAAGTGCCAGATTTGCATTACCCCAATTCCCGGTCTTAAGTGCATCAGATACCATCATAAAATATGCAGAGATACTCATCTTGACCATCTCACTCTCTTTAGGTGCAAAATCTTTCATGGCTTCTACCGGTGCAAACCACTTGTTGTTTGCATCTTTAGGTTTAGGGAAGATACGAAGGATAGTTCCCTGATATGCCATATATGAGACATTGACACGCTCATCTATATCAAGAAGCTTTTTATCGTATTGTGTCTTTTCAAGAGGTTTCTTTCTTGATGCAGCCACAATATCATCATAAAGTTTATAAGTACTGTCTTTTGCAGAGAAGAAATCAGAAAACTTTGCAAATTTTGCCTCTTTTGGCAATCCTATATTTACAGCGATCTTCGGATGTCCTATTTTAACCATAGGGACATTCTGATAGAGATTAGGCTGTGTCATCATACCCAGTAGTATTTGGTTAGGCTCTAAACCAAACAGAGAAGTTTTTCCCGTAACCTTTGCAACAATGTCATGTGCCACAGTATCTATAGGTTTCATACGACCCTGGTGATCCTGTACTGCAAGCTCTCCAAATCTTTTGGCATGTTCCAGATCATATGCACTTATTGCTTTTTTTAGTTCAGCATCCAACGTAGGTGTAGCGGCATCTGCACTTTGAGGATTCAATGCCATTAACGAAAAGAGTATCGCGGCAGCAGCTCCCTGCTGTAATTTACGTGCACCTTTAAGAAGCTTTTGAAATCTACCATTAGGTATGAACAGACTCCATATCATCCCCAATGTCAACAAGATATACCCTATATAGGTTGGCCATGTCCCCGGGTCATGATTCACTGAAAGGATTGTTCCCTTTTCATCTTGATCATACGAAGACTGGAAAAAACGGTAATTTCTATGGTCAAGTACATGATTCATATAGATACCATAAGGCATATTGATATTTTGTTCTTTATCAATGAGTACAACATCAGAAGCATATGACGCAGGTGTCATAGAACCAGGGTAACGTTCCAGTTTAAACTTCTCTAACTTTATGGAAAAAGGTATCTCAATAATCTTCGCACCGATACGCAGATCGATCTTTACCCCATCAAGTGTAAGTCTATTTATGTCACCTGTCTGCCCTTTATACGGTTTACAGACAACGATCTCACTTTTATCTCCTACACTCACTTTAAGTTCTATGAATTCTGGTTTACCTGATTGTGTTTTAAGGTCGTGAGAATCTATCACGAAACTGGATCTTTCATGTATCTCTTTAAGCACAATGGCATTATCACCAAACTGGTGCAGGTATCTTCCCTTAAAATCATTTTCACCTACACTGAGTTCACCAGAACTTTTATCATCCATATTAAGATATTTAAGTGTGTAAGGGAAATCCACTTTTAAAGCACCTGCATCACCCTCTTTGATCATAAATGTCGGCTTATCACTCTTTGACTTCGTATCATACGCAACATAAAAATCACCAAAATCTTTTACATCACCTTTGGCAAAATAGTATATCTTTCCTTGTTGCCCTGTAGAGATCTTCAACTCCAGGAATTTTTTTCCATTAGGGTCTTTTACTACCTTCTCATGTGCTGTAGGCAGGTATCTTAGAAGTTCTATATTTACTTTTTTATCACCTACACTAAGTGATTCTGAAAGACTGTTTTTTGTCATAGTTGAAAAGTAAAGTGCCTTTTCAAGTCCTGCTTTTTGTTCCCCCTGTGTTGCGGTCACTTGCAGTAACTTTACATCAGAGACCATGATATTGGTAGATTTACCTTCACGGATATGCATAATACCCTCATATCCTATGTAACGTGTGATGATCGCACCTAAAGCGATGATCAAAAAAGAGAAGTGAAAAAGGAAAACGGCTGGTTTAGATCTGTACGATTTGTGCTTGATGATGTTGTAGACCAAGATGGCTGTAAAATAAGCTAAAAAGACTTCAAACCATTGTGCTTTGTAGATGAGTGCCTGCGCTGTCTGTGTACCATAATCATTTTCTATAAATGTCGCTGTACCAACTACTACTCCAAAAATAAACAGTACCCAAACTGCCATTTTCATGGATAAAATATGTTTCAACATGCTTTAAAACCTTTTTGTATGTATAATAAAAAGTGATTATAGCCGATGTTTACTAACTGTATATTAATTAAGTCCGTTTTATAGCTACAAATAACAACTTGGTACTATGTGCTACTTCAACTCACCCCAACTATCACCCACACTCACAGAACAAACCAAAGGCACTTCAAGTTCCAAGACATTTTCCATCGTATGGACAAAACGTTTGGAGATCTCTTCAACTTTTTCTTCTTTGATCTCAAAGATCAGTTCATCGTGTATCTGTAAGAGCATAAAAGCATCCAGATTTTCTTCCTGTATCATGCTGTCTATCTGATTCATGGAGAGTTTTATGAGATCTGCTGCTGAACCTTGGAAGACAGTGTTGACAGACTCACGCATGAAGGCTGCTTTTTGCATACCATTGGCACTCTCATAGTCAAAGAGTCGTCTACGTTCAAGTATGGTCTCTACATAGCCATCTATCTTCACTCTCTCCTGGATACCCTCTAAAAAATTTTTCACCGTAGGAAATGATGCAAAATAGTTTGTGATGATCTCTTTTGCTTCACCCGTAGAGATACCTAACTCATCAGAGAGTTTTTTAGGTCCCATTCCGTAGAGTAGACCGAAGTTTACCGATTTTGCAAAGCTTCGTTTCTCTTTGGCTTCATCTTCACCAAAAAGTTTAATGGCTGTAGCCATGTGGATATCCACACCATTATTAAATGCTTCCATTAACGCTGCATCTTTTGAAAAATGTGCAAGTAGACGCAGTTCGATTTGAGAGTAGTCAAT
>JAYEOF010000156.1:0-4045 GCA_034722695.1 Campylobacterota bacterium | reverse complement strand
AGATTTTGTCCTACAACTTTATGTTTCAGAAGTTTTTTAAGTGCTTCAAGTGCATCATCCAGGTTAATTTGGTCCTCTACACCCAAATAGCTATGTCCTATGGGTACATAATAAGCCTTGTCTGATACTGTACAAAAACTAAATCCAACTATTTTTGCTACTTTGGTATCGAGCCCTGTAGTTTCTGTATCAAACGCTACGATCGCATCACTCTCCATGCCATCGATCACAGCATCTAATTTCTCTTTTGTATCTAAAGTGACTGCTTCAAAGCTAAGTGTAGGCTCTTTAGGTTTAGATTTAACTTCATTATTAAAGACTACATCTTCTTGCCCTACTTTTGCCTTTTTAATAGCCTGTTTCATCTCAAACATTTCAAACTCATCGATCAGGCAGGAAAGGTAGTTCTTATCTTCAAAATGAAAACTTTCAATATCAACATCTTTAAATACATCCGTACTCATCGTTACAAGTTCACGTGATAAAAATGCATTCTCTTTACTCTCGAGAAGTAGTTTCTGAGTACGAGGTGTTCCACAATTCTCTATATCTTCATAGATAGCTTCCAGGGTATGGTATTGATTTATAAGCTTAGATGCACCTTTTTGTCCTATGCCTTTTACTCCGGGTACATTATCAGATGCATCTCCTACAATGGCTTGAAAATTAATGAAATCACGTGGATGTACTTCAAATTTATCGATGCAACCCTGTACATCAATAACTTTTTTCTTCACTGAGTCATACATTTCAACATGTCCATCTTCTATCATCTGATACAGATCTTTATCATGAGAGACGATACGAACCTTTAAACCTTTCTGTTTAGCAAATTTTGTCACCGTAGTGATCACATCATCTGCTTCAAATCCTTCACGGGAAAGATTGGCAAAGCCCATCTGCTCTATCCATTCTATAGCAATGGGGAGTTGTTTGATCAAGTCTTCCGGTGGTGCATCACGATTGGCCTTGTATGCAGGATAAAGGTCATTACGGAAAGTTCTCCCTTTACTGTCAAGTGCAAATACCAGATAATCCGTACTGTGATCACGATGCAATGAATCCACAAGATTGATAAAACCTGTCAGTAAACCTGTGGGAAATCCATCTGAATTACGTAATGGAGGAAGTGCAAAATAAGAGCGAAAGAAGAAGCCGAACGTGTCTATAATAGTGATTGTTTTCATTTTATGCCTTTTGTTCCAGTTTCAGTTCTTTAGCCAAGTACTCACCTGTATAACTTTTTGTCTGTTCATACTCTTTTGCCAACTGTTCAGGTGATCCTGTTGCAATGATCAGTCCACCTTTATTTCCACCTTCGGGTCCCATATCTATGATGTAATCAGCATTTTTAACCATATCAAGATTATGCTCTATGACCACGACTGAGTTGCCAAGTTCAACAAGATGATGCAGTACACCTGTAAGTCTGTCTACATCTGCAAAGTGAAGTCCAGTAGTAGGTTCATCCAGGATATACAGTGTTTTTCCTGTATCTTTACGGCTTAACTCTTTGCTCAACTTGATACGCTGTGCTTCCCCACCGGAAAGTGTAGTAGCATTCTGTCCCAATGTTATGTAGTCCAGTCCCACATCTGTTAATGTTTTAAGCTTCACAGCTATCATAGGAATCGCTTTAAAGAACTCTAAAGCTTCACCCACAGACATGCTAAGTACATCTGCTATAGACTTACCTTTGTAGCGTACTTCCAGTGTTTGTGCGTTATAACGTGTACCGTTACAGGTATCACAACTTACAAGAACATCCGGTAAAAAGTGCATCTCTATCTTGATCTGTCCGTCACCCTGACACTTCTCACAACGTCCGCCTTTAACATTGAAAGAAAAGCGCCCTATCTTATAACCGCGAAGTTCTGCTTCTTTTGTCTGAGCAAAGAGTTTACGTATCTCATCCATGATACCGGTATAGGTTGCAGGGTTGGAACGTGGTGTACGTCCTATGGGGCTTTGATCTAGGTAGATGACTTTATCCAGTTTCTCAAGTCCTGTGATCTCGACACCATCTACTTTATTGACCTTTTTTGCGCGGTTGAGTAACTCTCTTGCTACTGGTAACAACGTTTGCAAGATCAATGAACTCTTACCACTTCCACTTACACCCGTAATACATACAAAGTTTTGCAGAGGTATTTTCGCATCAAGTTTTTCAATGTTATTCAGAGTTACATTTTTTATCTCTATCCACTCTTCTTGAGGATTATCATGAGAGTATGTAATATCTTTTCGACCATACATATAGTCCGCAGTGAGTGTTTTAGCTTTGGCAAGTTTCTTCGCATCACCAGCAAAGACCACTTCTCCACCATACTCACCTGCTCCTGGACCAATGTCTATAATGTAATCCGCAGCTAAGATCGTCTCTTTGTCATGTTCAACCACGATAACAGAGTTACCTTTATCACGCAGTGAGTTCAACGTACGTATGAGCTTCATCGTATCACGTTCATGAAGTCCAATACTTGGTTCATCAAGTACATACATGACACCTGTAAGCCCGGAACCTATCTGCGAAGCGATACGTATACGCTGTGCCTCACCACCTGAGATGCTTCTTGCATCACGGTTGAGTGTAATATAGCCCAAACCTACATCATGTAAAAAATAAAGTCTTTCATACAACTCTTTGAGTATAGATTCTGCTATCATTTTTTGCTGCTCTGTAAGGTGAGAAAAGCTCTCTTTATCTGCAAAATATGCATATGATTTCTCTATAGGCATATCAATGATATCTGCAATATTTTTTCCCTCTATCTTCACCGCTAAAGAACGTGGTCGTAAACGGTGTCCGTCACACTTGTCACATACTTTTTCGGTCATATACTCAGAAAGGTCTTTTTCATCTTTGAACATATCATGCGCAAATTTCACAACCCCCGGCCACTCACGTTTGAGTTTATGACGCTTCCATGTAAAGTCTACAGAAGACCCAAGCCCATAGAGGATGGCCTTTTGTTGATGTTCAGCAAGTTCTCCATAAGGTACTTTTGTATCGATGTCATTTTGTTCACAAAAAGCATTGAGAAATTTCGTATAGTAACTCTTGTTAAAACCATACATGATCTTCACAGCTCCCTTGTCAACAGAGAGTTCCTGATCTATGACTTTCTTAAGGTCTATGGCATAACGGATCCCGAGTCCATCACAGGTAGGACAAGCACCTTTAGGTGAGTTAAATGAAAAACTTACAGGTTCCAACTCCTCAAAGCTCAACTTACAGTCAAAACAGGCCAAGTGCTCAGAGTAGTGCATATGCTGTCGCTCAAAGTCGATCTCTTCATAATTTAAGACTTCAATTTCAAGTTCACCATAACTCTCTTTAAGTGCCTTTTCAACATCCTGCCCTATACGGTCACGACTCTCCTCTTTAACCACCACTCTATCAACTACTACTTTTATGGTGTGCTTCTTCGTTTTAGAAAGTTCTATCTCATCATCAAGACGTACCATGACACCATCTATCATCGCGCGAATATAGCCCTTATGTCGTAAGGACTCAAGCATATCTGCAAAGGTACCCTTCTTCTCTTTAACAAGCGGTGCCATAATGATAAGCTTCGCACCATCAGGCAGCTTCAATACTTCTTCGATAATATCAGAAGCAGACATAGAAGAGATAGGCTTCCCACACTCATGACAATGCTGCTCTCCCACACGTGAAAAAAGCAGTCTTAGGTAGTCATATATTTCGGTAATCGTACCAACAGTAGAACGAGGGTTTTTAGAGGTTGTCTTCTGGTCAATGGCGATGGCAGGTGTAAGCCCCTCTATCTTATCGACATCAGGCTTCCCTACTCGTCCTAAAAACTGTCTGGCATAACTTGAAAGTGATTCTATGTAACGTCTTTGCCCTTCTGCATAAAGTGTAGAAAAAGCTAACGTAGACTTACCACTCCCAGAGATACCAGTAACTACAATAAGTCTGTTTTTAGGGATGCTTATATCTATATTTTTTAAATTATTCTCTCTTGCCCCGTAAACGTGTATCATATCTTGCTTATTTTTCAATTTATACTGTCCTTAAATT
>JAYEOF010000155.1:0-1698 GCA_034722695.1 Campylobacterota bacterium | reverse complement strand
ACACTGTTCTTAACGATCAAAACAGGCAAGTGACTTTGATGTGCTACTTTTTCTGCTGTTGTACCAAGAAACTTCTTTTTGCTTTTTGTATTTGCACCTATGATTATCATATCTGCTTTGATTAGTTTTGCCTCATAGCGTAAGATATCATCAGCATCACCTTCTCTTACCAAGATCGTATAAGGCACCTTATACTCTTTATTCAGTGCTTTTATCTTTTTTTCTATTTTTTTTGTAATACCTTCTATATCAACACTTATCTCTTTGCTACCAAAATAACTTGGTACAGAGAACCAAGGTGTTTGTACGGCATGTATAAGAAACAACTCCGCTTTATTTCGCTTTGCTACCATTAATGCTCTTTTCAACACATTGTTTGATTCTGAAAAAATATCCAACCCTACAATAATTCTTTTTATCTTTTTCATCCTATATTTTCCTTTTTATCAAAATTTTGGTCTTATCTATTAAGCACCTATCTTTATTTTACTCCAAATAGATAAATAATGCAACTTTACATCCTAGAAGAAAAGGAGTAGAATAAAATAAAATATATGCAAGGTCTCTCATGAAAAGAGAAGTAGAAGTAGCCATTATCGGTGCAGGTTCAGCAGGTCTTTATGCCCTTTCTCAAGTAAAAAAGGTAACTGATGATTTTCTTTTGATCAACTCTGGTCCTTACGGTACAACCTGTGCACGGGTTGGTTGTATGCCTTCAAAATCACTTATACGTATTGCAGAGTATTATCATGATAGACTGGATTTCGAAAAAAGCGGTATTCAAAACAGTGATGCTTTAAAAGTTTCCATCCCTGATGTTCTGCAAAGAGTAAGAGATCATCGTGACCTACTTGTAAATGGTAATATAAAGCATAGCATTACACGTTTAGGAGATAAAGTACTATCCGGAAGTGCAGAATTTATCGATAGACATACACTGAAGGTTGGCAATGATGTGATCGTAGCGAAGAAGATCATCATCGCGACAGGTTCTACACCGGTATTTGACCCAAAGTGGGAAGCCTTTAAAGAACATATACTCACCACGGATGAACTCTTTGAACAAGAAGATCTCCCCTCTACTTTAGGTGTGCTTGGTTTAGGTGTCATAGGACTTGAACTGGGACAGGCACTCTCCAGACTTGGCATAAAAGTTACAGCAGTCCACTCACAAGAATTCATAGGTGGATTGAGTGATCCTGAAGTGAATGAAACAATGCTAAAGCTCTGTGAAAAAGAGTTTGATATCTGGCTTGGCGGCGGTCGGGCAGTTTTAAGCAAGGTAGGAGATAAAATAAAGATCACTTCTGGTGATCATGAAGTTCTGGTAGATAAAGTCTTGGTTGCGATTGGAAGAAAACCAAACCTTGGCACTTTAAAGCTTGAAAACCTGGGGATCACTTTAGACAAAAGAGGCATGCCTAACTTTAACCCACAAACTATGCAGATAGAAGACCTGCCTATCTATATTGCCGGTGATGTGAATGCAGACAGACCTCTACTGCATGAAGCCGCAGATGAAGGTCGAATAGCCGGATATAACAGTGTCAAAACACAAAGAAGTTTTAAAAGAAAAGTACCGCTGGCAATCGTATTTACCTCTCCAAACATTGCATTTGTAGGAAAAGAGTACAATGAGATCAAAGAGGATGACAATGTCATTACCGGGTCTTATGACTTTACAAAACAGGCAAGAGC
>JAYEOF010000154.1:0-7747 GCA_034722695.1 Campylobacterota bacterium | reverse complement strand
GTAAGTGTTGCTTCAAGTTTCTGTGCAGAATGTGAGGCTTCTAAAGAGAGTTGTGCTGCCGGTTTTGTCTTTTCCTGTTTTACAGATGTAGTGGCAGTTGCATTACTCTCTGGTACATCAACACGCCATTCACCTTTCTCTTTAGACTCTATCATGAGTCCTACTTCTGTGAGAGCATCATTAAGTGGCTGAGTCACCCAGGTAAGTATGCCGTTGTGAAAGATAAAAGCAACAACGAACATCACAAAGATAGAGAGAACAGAAAGTCCCAGTCTTTTACGTAACTCAACAAGGTGAGGCTTAAGGTCACTAAACATTATGCATCACCTTTACTGTCATTTTTCTTTTCTTTTTTAGCTTGTTTCTTAAAGGTAACAGTATCACTTTTTTCTTCTACCACAGGTGTCTCTATCGCTTTTCTTTCAGCATAAGGACTCTCTTTTTTGGCTTTAGGTTCTTCTGTAGAGACTTCAGCGTCATAGTTTAGATCATCCATATCATCAAAATCAATATTTTTAAAACTCTTGAGTTCATTGGTCGCATTGTCTAATTGTGATTTATATTTCAATGCCTCATCTTTGAGGTCAGCGATCTTCATCTCTTCTTCAAGAGAACTTTTTGCTTCACCTATAGTATTTTTGACACTTTTGATAAACTTTGCGATCTGTACCATTGTATCAGGAAGTTTATCAGGCCCTAAAAAGAGTATTGCAATAACAGAAATGAGAAGTAACTCAGTAAAACCTATGCCAAACATCTAACGCCTTCGATTTAATTTGATGTATTTTAACAAATTAATCTAAAATGTAGAGTGCTAATTCATCACTGAGAAAGAAATTATCATTGTAGTAGTGTGTACCATCACATCTAAGTTTCTTTTCTTTACAAAGTATTTGAGCTTTCTCGATCATTTTTTCTGATAAAGGAGACTTTAGAATACCAATGTTGCTGCGTAAGCCTAAAAAGATCTTTTCCGTGAGTAATTCATCTTGACTGAGTGCCTCTTCGGTGATATTAAAAGGATCTGTGATATAAAACTCAATGTTTGTTTGTGGATAATACCTGGTATCTTTCAAAAAGCCTACAGCACCTGCACCAGCACCTATATAATCTTCAAGTTCCCAGTAGCCTTTATTGTGTCTGCTTTGATACGTTCCAAAATTTGAAATTTCGTAGTGTGTAAATCCTCGTTTTTTGATCTCATCTGCTACAAAAAAAGCAAGATCTTCATTTTCCTGTCTTACTTCAGGTGTGGTTGAAAATTTGGTACCGTCTTCTATAGTAAGTTCATAGGCTGAAATATGGTCTATCGGTAAAGTAAAGGCTTCTTCTATGTCATTTAAGAGTAGTGTTTTTGTATCACCCTGATAGTTATAGATCAGATCAAGTGAAAGATGTTCAAAGCCTATCTCTTTAGCATAGATAATAGCCTCTTTAGCCTGCTGTGGGGTGTGTGCTCTGTTAAGTGCTTTGAGTTTGTTCATATCAAAACTCTGCACACCAAAACTCACACGATTGACACCAAGATCTTTCATCCCTTTTAGCCACTCTTTTGTTGCAGAGTTGGGATTGGCTTCAGTTGTGATCTCTGCATTATCCTGTAGGTAGGGCTCTAATAGTTCGAAGATAGGTTTATACAGTTCAGGGTCTACGGTAGAAGGTGTACCTCCTCCTATAAATAGTGTTTTGATCTGTTTTTTTTGAGTCTCAAACCGTTTTAATTCAAAAGAGAGTTGTCTATGAAGTGCTTGCATATATTTGCTGCGGGTATCAAATTTATCAACATAAGAGTTGAAACTGCAATAGTGACATTTAGAATCGCAATAAGGTATATGCAGATAGACTAACAAATTCAACTCCTTTTTTAATTATTTCTCACACCATATGAACAAAGCCCACAGGATATTCAGTCACTAAAGCTTCGCCTTTGGCGAGAAAGAGTTATTTTAACTCTTTTCAAATGCCTATAACCAGATTTTAGATAAAATCATATCAGAAAAATTAAAAATTATTAGTGAAATGAGTAAAAATGCAAAGCAAAAAGAGCTATAGGCCAAATGTTGCTGCAATCATACTCTCTTCCAAATATCCGGATAAGTGTGAATTTTTTGTGGCACACCGAAGTGATATCAAAAATGCGTGGCAATTTCCTCAAGGGGGTATTGATGAGGGAGAAACACCTCATGAAGCCCTTCATAGAGAGTTGCTAGAGGAAATCGGTTGTAATGATGTAGAAGTTCTAGGAGAGTTCCCGGAGTGGATCACTTATGACTTTCCAAAAGTTGCAAGAGGTAAAGTGTATCCTTTTGACGGGCAGACCCAAAAGTATTTTTTGGTACGTCTTAAAGAAAATGCAGTGATCGACTTACAAGCCTATGATATTCCAGAATTTGAAGAGTATGAGTTTGTTGCATATGAACAGTTATTTAAAAAGGTGACCTACTTTAAGCGTAGAGTATACCGCAGAGTGATCGATTATTTTATAGATGAGGGACTCATCTAAATAATTATTTAAAGAGTGACTAGTCATGAGAGCCTACTGCTGAAGTAGTCATAGTGACAACGTAACTTTTTGGGCTTTGCTCAAAAAGTGTTATAATATAAAAAGGTCTTATATAGATGTTAGTAGTACATAAGTATGGCGGTACAAGTGTTGGAGATGTAGAGCGTATAGAGAACGTTACCAATCGTGTAGCAAAAGCAAGAGAAGCTGGTAATGATGTGGTCGTGGTTGTTTCTGCAATGAGCGGTGAGACCAATAAACTGATAGGATATGCAGAACATTTTACAAAAGAACCTGCAAAAAAAGAGATGGATATGTTACTCAGTTCGGGAGAAAGGGTAACAGCGGCACTGCTTGCTATCTCTCTGCAATCCAGAGGTTATGATGCTGTAGCAATGACGGGCCGCGGGGCAGGGATCGTCACAGATGATACGCATACCTATGCCCGTATTATGTCTATAGACCCTACTGCAATGCATAATGCTATTAAAGCAGGGAAAATTGTTATCGTAGCAGGGTTTCAGGGAGTCAATAAAGATGGTTCCGTTACTACACTGGGACGTGGTGGTTCTGATCTCTCTGCGGTTGCTTTGGCAGGCGCCCTGAAAGCAGATCAATGTGAGATCTACTCAGATGTAGATGGTATTTATACGACAGATCCTCGCATAGAGCCCAATGCAAAGAAGCTTGATACTATCTCGTATGATGAAATGCTTGAACTCTCTTCATTGGGGGCAAAAGTATTGCAGAGTCGTTCAGTGGAACTGGCAAAAAAATTGAATGTTAAACTGTATGCTAAAAGTAGTTTTAGTGACAATGAAGGTACGCTTATCACAAAGGAGAGCAATAGTATGGAAGAAGTATTAGTGAGTGGTGTTGTCCTTGACAAAAACCAAGCAAGAGTGACACTTAGAGGTGTTTCAGACAGACCGGGTATTGCATCAGAGATTTTTACGATGTTGGCAGAGGCAAACATTAACGTTGATATGATCATCCAAAATATGGGAACAGACGGCTCAACGAACCTTGGATTTACTGTACCCCACAGTGATCATGAAGATGCAAAAAAACTGATGGCAGGTTTTGATCATGATATGGAAGGTATGGACTTTGATGAACATGTATGTAAAGTTTCAGTGGTAGGTGTAGGAATGAAGTCTCATTCTGGTGTAGCCGCTACAGCCTTTACCGTAATGGCTCAAAACAACATCAATATTCAAATGATCTCAACCTCTGAAATTAAAGTTTCTATGGTGATAGATGAGAAGTATGGAGAGCTTGCCATTCGTACACTGCATGAAGCATATGGGTTAGATAAGTAAAGCTATGCAACAGCTTTTAAAGTGGACACTCGAAACCATACGTGAAGAAGAGTCCTGCTTCTCATGGATGGAAGAGTATCGTTATGAGTGGGCTCCTCTTGTGAAGAGCGCTACGACTCAGGTACTTGAGGGAAAGACTGTACTTGTTATTACAGATGAACCGCATAAGTGGTTTGGTAAATATATTTTAAATGCCATCAATGACCTGCGTAAAAATAGACCGCTTTTACCTTTTTATCAGCTCACGGAGGCTTTTCCAAACTTGCAGGGTATTCGCTCTACTCAAGAGATACAAATGCTGGAAGACATGTTAGATATCTCCTACCCGAACGGATACTGTATTTGGTACATTGGCAGAGGGGATCATCCTTATACAAAATTAGCCTATAGAAATGATGATAACTTTTTATGGGTGATGGATGAAGAAGTACAAAATAGCTTTGCATTACGTAGTTCAGATCCTCTTTTAGATATCAAACTTTTGCAGCTTTATAAACTTTTTGATATGACCATCTCAGCAGCTCTTTTTGGCGATCTAGACCTTGAATCATGAATATTGTATTAACAAGTCAAGTTATCATCACAAGTGATATAGAAGGTACGATAGCTAAACTTGAAGTGTCAAAAACAACGGAACGTTTCGTTAAGATCGTCAAAGAAGATACTTTTTTGGTAGAAGATGCAAAACTTACTATTGAAAAAGCCTACATGGCAAGTGAAGAGACTACTGTTATTGTTCTTGCAGCAAAAACATTTTCTCCTATAGTACAAAATAAACTCCTAAAAGTCATAGAAGAGCCTCCACCTAAAAAAGAGTTTATTCTCATTACCCCAAGCAAGGCAACCATACTAGATACTATACGTTCACGGTTACCTGTCACAGTACTTAGTGAAGAGAGAGAAGAGGCGGTTTTGGGGTTAGAACTGGGGCAACTCTCTTTGGCTACAGTGTATGAGTTTATACAAGAACATAAACGTACCGATGCTAAAGCGATGAAACTTCTGGTAGAACGCATCAGCAAAGAGGCTATCCGTTCACAAGGTTATGATTTAGATGAGAAAACCCTTACACTGTTTTCAAATGCATTTATTGCCTTGGATGTAGGATCTCCTCCTCAGTTTGTGTTAAATACTTTGCTTCTAAAGCTTTTGGCACGTAAAAAACGATAAAATATCTATAATGTTCACCATAAGAAGTATATGATTTATTCAATTGCCTTTTGTTTCCATTGAGGCGTTGTTTCTCTCTTCATTTTTTTAGAAAAAACGAAGCAAAAAATCGTCATGGCTCTCGAATCGCTTTGCTTACAAGGGCGTTCACCATGACAGAGGCACACTCCGTGTGATTTATAAAGGGTTGATATGTATATCTACAAACTAGGTAACATCTTAGACAAAAAAGCAGCACTCAAAGCCCTTGGTGTAGAGAGTGGTGGTGTAAGTATCATGGCAAAGAAGATGGAACTTCTCTATTTCTTCATAAAAGACCTCAAAACACCTGCAGCAAACATACTCAAACAAGATGCTTTAAGCATTGGTGCGGAGCTTGCTGTTCCGGGAGGTGTGATACTTTGTGAGAAAGCTGCGTATGATTGTATCCTGATAGGGACTAAAAAGCATATGGAACTGCTTTCCCGTAAAGAGTTGGCACAACCTTTTGGACTTAAGAGTATTGCTACAGAACTTAAACGATTCCTCTCAACACCGAACTATCCAACACAGATCATGGGTGTGATCAATGCCAACGATGACAGCTTTTTTGAAGAGAGTAGATTTATTGCAGAGGATGCCATCTCTCAATGTGAAAAGATGATAGAAGAGGGTGCATCTATCATCGACATCGGTGCAGTCTCTTCCCGTCCTGGAGCAGACGTGGTAAGTGCAGAGGAAGAGTTGGAACGGATGAAATCTATTTGTGACATGATCCATGCTGAAAAATTATATGAAAAGGTTACTTTTTCTGTAGATAGTTACACTCCAGATGTTGTTGAGTATGCATTGAATAGAGGTTTCACCCTGATCAATGATATCACAGGTGCAAGTAATGATGACATCATAAAATTAGCTGTAAAACATGAGGCTAAACTCTGTATCATGCATATGCAAGGTACAC
Source organism: Campylobacterota bacterium (assembly GCA_034722695.1). Lineage (GTDB taxonomy): Bacteria > Campylobacterota > Campylobacteria > Campylobacterales > Sulfurovaceae > Sulfurovum. Next base: position 1,809 of record JAYEOF010000154.1, on the reverse strand, counting down.
CACAAACGATGCAAAAAGATCCAACATATGATGATGTGATGGTTGAGGTAAGTAGATTTTTTGAAGAGCGTATTGCTAAGTGTGAAGCCTTAGGATTAACTAGAGAGAATATTATTCTTGATGTAGGCATAGGCTTTGGAAAAACCTTAGAACATAATCTTACTTTGATCAAAAACTTAACTCACTTCAGACACTTCGGATGTGAAGTGCTCATTGGTGCCAGTAGAAAATCTATGATAGATAAGATCGTCCCTACACCTACAGCAGACCGTTTACCGGGAACTTTGGCTATCCATTTGAAAGCTGTGGAAAATGGAGCCAGCATCGTTCGCTGTCATGATGTGAAAGAGCATCAGCAGGCTTTGGCAGTTTTGGAAGCCATGTTGTAAGGCTGTGATGAGGACTGTTAAATGGTTTTTTTTGATCGTTATCGTGACTATAACGACACTTATTTTTATAGATACCTACATCTCAAAACAAGCAGAACCAGATCTTTACAGTAATATTAAAAAAGTCCCGGGAAAAAAAGCTGCATTGGTATTGGGTACGGCTAAGTATATAGCCAAAGGCAAAAAAAACTACTTTTATACCTATCGTATACGTGCAGCAGTGCAGCTTTTTAAATCAGGGAAGGTCAAAGCCATAGTTGTCTCTGGTGATAGTAGTACAAAATATTATGATGAGACAACAAGAATGCAACAAGATCTTATAAAATCAGGGATACCTAAAAAGTATATTACTCTGGATAGATTAGGACTGAGAACACTCGATTCTGTAGTACGGGCAGAAGCAATTTTTGACCTAAAAGACTATATAATCGTCTCTCAGAAATTTCATCTGGAACGAGCGTTGTTCATAGCCAAAGCCAAAGGACAAAAAGTCATAGGTTTTATGGCTAAAGATATCCCGGGAACTGCTGCAGCGTACAGGATGAAAGCCAGAGAATATCTGGCTAGAGCGAAAGCTTTTTTAGATGTATATATTTTACATACTGAACCGAAGTTTTATGGAAAAAAAGAGAAAGTAAATTATAAAAAATGACAAACGTACAATACAAAGAAAAAATAGATATTCTCAAAAAATGGGCACATGCTTACTACGTGGATGATAACCCTGTAGCTACAGACGAAGAGTATGATAAGCTTTACCATGAAGTGTTAGATCATGAAACAGATAATCCATCTGACATGGCTGAGGATTCACCTACAAAGCGTGTGGGTGGTGTGGTACGTGATGAGTTCTCCAAAGCGAAGCATATCAAACGTATGTGGAGTATGGAAGATGTATTTACTACAGATGAAGTGCAAGAGTGGCTAGATAGAACGGTAAAAAACGTAGGGGAGTGTACGTATTTTTGTGAACCTAAGTTCGATGGTGCGAGTATGAATTTACTGTATGAAAATGGTATGCTGGTTCGTGCCATTACTCGTGGAGATGGTGTTGTGGGTGAAGAGGTAACAGACAATGTGCGTACTATTCGTTCTGTGCCGCTTAGTATAGATTATGATGGGCTTATAGAAATACGTGGTGAAGTGGTCATCCGTAAAGATGATTTTGAGGCTATCAACAAAGAGAGACTCGAAGAAGCAGAACAACCTTTTGCGAACCCTCGTAATGCCGCTGCAGGAAGTTTAAGACAGTTAGACTCTGCTGTGACAGCTAAAAGAAGGTTGGTTTTTTATCCTTGGGGTTTAGGTGAAAATAGTTTGGAACAGTCAAAGCTTTCCCAAAAGATGGACTTTGTATATGACTTAGGGTTCTTAGAGCCCCCACATGCTCAGGAGTGTAATGGCATCGAAGAGATAGAAG